>JBDTLQ010000001.1:0-37774 GCA_039934715.1 Ignavibacteria bacterium
AAAGAATCTTCCCGATGCATTGCAGATAAGAAAACGTCTGCTCCTTTCCTTTGAAGAGGCGGAGAATGAGCCTTCGAAAGCACAGAACCTTTTGAAATATATTATCATAGGCGGAGGACCTACAGGTGTCGAGCTGGCCGGATCCATTGCGGAGCTTGCGCATAACATTGTAAGAAAAGATTTCAGAAACATAGATACGGGAAAAGCCGAGATCGTTTTGATTGAAGGCGGATCTGATCTTGTTCCTACCTTTGACAGGAAGCTTTCTGTTTATACAAAAAAAAAACTTGAAAAAAGAGGAGTAAGAGTTATGCTTAACGCGCGTGTTGAAAAAATTGAAGACAAAAGAGTTTTTGTAAAAACAATGGATGGACAAAAAGAACTCGAAGGAAATATTATTATCTGGGCTGCCGGAGTTGAACCTGTACCATTGACAAAAGATCTCGGAGTAATTTTAGACAGAGGCAAAAGAATATTGGTGAACCAGTATTGTTACATTGACGAGTATCCGAATGTTTTTGTCATAGGTGACATGGCGGACTTTATGACAAAGGAAGGCAAGCCTCTTCCCGGATTAGGGCCTGTAGCGATGCAGCAGGGACGGTATGTTGCAAAATTTATTATAAACCTTCTTAAAGGAAAACCGACAATGCCGTTTCAATATATTGACAAGGGGAATATGGCTACAATAGGGCGTAAGAACGCAATAGCGGAATACAGATCATTTAAAATGACAGGATTGTTAGGCTGGCTAGCCTGGCTATTTGTTCATTTATATTATCAGGTTGGTTTCAAAAACAAGATCTCAATCCTTATCACATGGATGTGGAGCTATCTGACATTCGGTGCCGGAGCCAGATTAATTACGGATCCCATTCCTACTGCTAAGGATGAAGCAAAATTTCAAATTGAAATTCAGCATATGAAAATGCCGGATGAAAAATTTCTGTCAAAATGAATACCTTATGGAGCAATTCTCTGGATAAATTAAAGTCGGAGTTTGAATGACTGAAAAAATTTCGTTCTGTATATCCGCTTTTAATAAGTTATAAATTGCTTTATGGGTCAATTTTTTTTAATTTGCTTTAAAGAATTCTAAATGTTCAGGATCAAAGCCCTCTTATTTGTTCTAATAATTTTATCGGGTTTAAGTGCAAACAGCAGTTTGTTTTCTCAGGATAAATGGTGGAAAGAAAAAAAGTATAAGAATGAATCCGTCAAAGCAAAATATGAGCTTTGTAAAAGAACATTCAAGGACATCGGTTACGGTATTTTATACAAAAATATTTCTTACATAAGTTCTTACTTCGACTCGCAGGTTTATTTGAACATTATCAGTAATGACAAGGGATATTACAGTTCCGATCAGGCTGAGCTTATACTTCTGGACTTCATGGATTATTTTACCATTGACAGTTTCAGGTATCTGAGATCAAGCAGGTTCAATACCTACGCTTTTGTCAACGGAATATACACCTATGCTATAGGCTCCGGGAAAAAAAGTCTCAAGGTTTCTGTTTCATTGAAATATTATAACAATAAATGGTATATCGAGCAGGTTGAAATAAACTGAATTCAGATTTCATTTAACGATGAATAAAAACAGAAAGAAGTCTCATAAAAAATTTTGGACAATAATATACCGGTAAATACAGGTTCGGGAAAATTTTTGGACAGGCGGTTCAAGACTTTGGTTTTGATCGCTTTTTTAATTTTCATGTGGATCATCGTGATCCATTTTTTTTCTGATTACCTGAAATCAAATATTGATAAGAACTGGAATGAAATTTCAAACGAAAAAAATATCCAGCATGCATCAATAGTCACGACCCTGTTCAATGAAAATCAGACTGACCTTAACAACCTTTCCGAAACATTAACTTCCAATCCCGATATAGTAAAGCAGGTTCAAAGAAGTGATTCCAAAAAACTATTCGAAGAGATTCTTAAAATAAATATTAACGGTAATTACCAGCTTGAGATATATAACACAAGGCTGGAGCTTCTGGCTTTTAAAGGAAGGAAGCTTGATTCCGATATTTACTCGCTTCAGAGATGCCTGAACGGACAGAAATACACAGTTCTCAAGGAGATCGGTTTCTACACCTATCTGATAAATTATACGCCGGTCCGTGATTCTAAAGATAACAATCAAATTACCGGTGTCATGCTGACCGCCAAACTGATCGACATCAAGTATCAGATTAACAATAAATTTTTCAGCAACACAGGCATGCTGAATGAACTTAATGAATTATTACACGTTACTCCCGAAATTATACCCGCTAATACCTTTTCAGGAAAGATAGATATAGACTCTGCAAAGCTTGAGGAAAATTCCGTGATACATCTTAAAAGCCCTGAGGGAAATATCATTGGTGTCCTGCTTCTTCCGAAGTACAGCGAGATCTCTCATGTTCAGAGCATTGAAACTAATTCAAAACGCATAAGTTCGCTTCTTATATTCGGGCTCACGATAATACTTTTTTTAATTTTTTACAAAATCATTTTACGGTTCGATTCCCTGACACTCAGATTCCTGTTGTTTATTTTAGTGCTTGCCGGGATAAGATTTATCTGGCTGGGATTTTATTTTCCGTCAAAGACATTTGCATCAGAGTTTTTTTCACCGGGGTTTTATGCTTCGACATTCGGCTTCGGAATTGCAAAATCAATTGGTGAATTTCTAATAACCTCAGTTTTTATTCTTATAATTTCCCTGTACGGGATGTTTCTGATCGCGAACAGAAAAAGAAAAATAAAGCGTAAGATTGATCAGCCCAACAGACTTCTTCTGCACCTTTCAAACTTCGGACTTATCATAATATTTTTCGCGCTGATCTACCTTTTCGGAGCAGTGATACAAAGTATTGTCTTTGATTCCAATCTTAAATTTTTTGATAAGACAAATATAATACCTAATGCAGAGCTTTTTATTATTCAACTCATTATACTGATCCTTGCATTTTCCCTGTTCATCGCTCTTGTATCGATAATAATACTGATCATTAAAAACTCCTCTCAGGAATTTTCGCGGATAAAATATTTTGGGAAATATTCCTTTCTTATATTGCTCGTCATACTCATCGGTCTTAATCAGTTAATAAATATTTCCGGGGATTTTAAGTTTGATTATATATACAGGCTGATGATCATAGTGCTGAGTTTTTTTATGGGTTTTTATGCAGCACGGAAATTAATGCTGACACAAAAATACAATATATTTTCGGTCAAAAATTTCTCTCTGATTATATTGTTCTGCATAATTACAATTCCGGGTATCCTGCTTGATAAGATAACATCACAGGAAACATACTTCGTAGAGCTGATCGGAAGGAAAGTGACTGAAAGAGATGATGATAAGATAAAATTCCTTCTCATGACCGAGCTTACCAATATTTCAGAAGACAAAAAAATAGAAAATAATATAAAGGACAGGAACAAACTTTCCGAACTGGCATTTTCGATCTGGTCTGACAGTAAATTCAGTGAGGAAAATTTTAACACGGCGGTGATCATACTGGACACCAATAAAAAAATTCTAAGTGACTTTGTGTTTAATTCAAAAAACACAACACCCGATTCTATAGTCAGCTATTCTGATGCGAATTATTTTAAAAAGAAAGACCTTTACCGGACTATCATTGATACCACCGGAGATCTGGATTCCCTCTCGGACGAAAACATGGAAGAAGACTCTGAAGACGACCTGTCGGCTGAGAATAATCCTGAAGACATCAGCAATCTTTTCATCACGGATAAAATACTGATCCTTAAAAACACTGCTGATAAGTATTACCTTGGAATCATTCCGATAGAAAAGATCGGTCTGAGGAATACTTCGTTCCAGACAAATCTTGGATACCTTCTTGTTGCGGTTCAGTATGAATCAAAAAATTTCCTTACGCAGTCTTCAATGCAGCTTTTTAAGAATTATTCCAAAGACAACCTGTTTGACAAACTGATCTCGACGCCGATAATTACCGAGTATGTCGGCGGTGAGATAGTCACCTCTACTAATCAGGATCTGTCAAAGGCAAATACGTTATCACTTGATGCTTTTCATGAATCAATAAAATCACGCAATGAAAAAAATGAATGGCGGTATGAAATCATCAATAATGAAAAATACAGGACATATTATATTGCCGCTTCGCAGGATAATGGAACTTCAAGTGAAAGGATATTTTCAATTAGTCTTAAACGAAATGATTTCAAACTAACTACCTTTTTTTATCTGAAATTTATTTTGTTTGTGGTTCTTATTTATCTTCTTTCTCTTGTTGTCTTTGCGCTGCTTCTTACTTTTAAGATCAGAGAGTTCAGACTTAATTTCCGGGAAAAACTGTTCTCATCATTTTTTATAGTGTCTGTAATTCCCATCGTCTTGCTTGCGATCTACACGAGGAGTTTTATTAATGACAAATACGATTTTAATTTCCAGAATGCGATAATTTCCGACCTCAATCTCGTTTCTCAGAGCGTTAAAGCCAACGAGCTCCATCTGAATAATCTTGACAGCTTAACAAGGGAGCAGGATAAACTTCTGACGAAGTCCCTTACTCAGACCGACAAAAATTTTAACTTATTCTTAAAAACAAAACTGGTTTCGACGACGAATGAAGAATTGTATAAATCGGATCTGCTCGATACAAGAGTTGACGCTGATGCTTACTACAATATCGTTTACCTTAGAAAAGATTTTTTTTCAAAGTCAGAACAGATCGGTGTATACTCTTTTATTGTAGGTTATAAACCGTTTTTTGATACGCGGAATAATATTGTAGGACTGATGTCTTCACAGACTGTATACAAACAGAATGAGATAAATGAAGAACTCACGGAAATACTGACTTTTATTTTCGGGATCTACTTCATTGTGATCATTATCCTTCTTGTATTTGTGACTTTCCTTACAGACAGAATTTCAAAGCCGATACTCCGGCTGCAGAATGCAACCGAAAGAATTTCCATGGGAGACACTAATGTAGCTTTGAACATTAGCCGGAAAGACGAGATAGGAGATCTTGTAAATTCATTCAACAAGATGTCGAAAGAACTGGAGAGTTCAAAAGACAAGCTGAAGAGAGCAGAACGAGAAGCGGCGTGGAGGGATATTGCCAGGCGGGTTGCTCATGAAATTAAAAATCCACTGACACCAATGAAACTCTCCATTCAACATTTGTATGAGGTTTATAATAACGGGAATAAAAATAATTTTCCCGATGTACTTAAGAAAACAAGAAACATAATCATAAACGAGATCGATAAGCTGAACAGGATCGCTACAGAATTCTCAGCCTTTGCAAAACTGTCGGGCAGAAATTATGAAGAGACTGACCTGAATGAGGTGATAGAAGATGTTGTCAACCTGTACAGGCAGGCACCGAATATCGGGTTCAGTGAATGTCTGGATAAAAATATTAAAAAAATATTTGCCGACAAGCAGGAGCTTAACCGGGTATTTCAGAATTTAATTAAAAATTCGATACAGGCTATTGACGAAAAAGGAACAATAACAATAAAAACCTGCATGGAAGGAGAATCAATAATTGCTGAAGTAACAGATGACGGCAGCGGTATTGATCCTAATATAATGAAAGAATTGTTCGAGCCGAATTTTTCAACCAAGTCAACCGGCATGGGACTCGGGCTTGCTATAACAAAGAAGACCCTTGATGAGATGAAGGCGGATATATTTTTTGATAGTACTTTGAACGGCGGAACAAAAGTGACCATCCGATTCCCGTCTTACATTCCATTAAACAACCATTCAGGATTTGAAATATAAAATATTCTTCTCCATAATTATTTCTTTCATACTTTATGGCTGTGCTAATCAGCTGCCGCCTTCAGGAGGAGATGATGACAGGATCCCGCCTAAGATCATTTACATATATCCGAAACCTAATTCTGTAAATTTCCATGACAATAAAATTATTTTGCGGTTCGACGAATATGTTGACAGGCGAAGCCTTGAGGAATCATTTCTTATTTCACCAAAGCCTGATGGAGAAACAGAGTTTAACTGGAGCGGCAAAGAAGTGGAGATAGGATTTTCAAGGCCGCTGCGAATGGATAAAACATATGTCATCGTGATCGGAAATGAATTGAGAGATGTAAGAGGCAGCAACACTATTACCAGTCCGGTTTCATTCGCATTTTCAACAGGTGATAAAATTGACGATGGGAGCATTTCAGGAAAAGTACTCTCGGATAATTTTGAGCGGATAAAAATTATGGCTTATATAAAAAGCGGGAAGCAGGAAGATAGTTTAAACCCGGAAATAAATTTATCCGATTATATAAAGCAGGTTTCTCCCGACGGAAGTTATAAGTTATCTAATCTTCCCGACGGCGCGTTCAGACTTTTCGCGATCACGGATGAAGACAGAAACAATCTTTACGACAAGGATATTGATAAGATATCTATTCTTCCGAAGGATCTCATACTTACAAATGACAGCAATAATATTGAAGAAGTAAATTTTCTTCTTAAGAGTTTTGAGCCGGATAAATTCAGTAAGGATTTTATCAGCCTTCTTCAGCCGGATTCATTAAATTTTATTTCGGCTAATATTAAGAACAACGAAAAGGATATTCCTCCGGACTACAGGTTTTATTTTTATTTCAGAAATAATAAATTGACCAAACCGGACATCGTAAATAATTTTACACTGAAGGATACTGCAAGTGATCAGGTTTACAGACCTGTATTTAACTGGATCAATGATTCTCTCGTTGAAGTATTTACAAACGAAAAATTAAAGTCTGCATCTTCATTTGAGATCACAATTGATCTTTCAGCTACTGCGGGAAATTATATTTACAAAGTTAGATTCCATACAGCAGCCAACAATTCATTCGGGAAGCTTTCGGGAAAAATAATCACAGAAGGAATCCCGCTCTATCCGGTTTATGTTCAGCTTTTCAATAAAGAAAATGTTTTCATATCATACAGCAAGAAAATAACCGACTCAATCGGGTTTTCATTCGATGAAATACTTGCGGGAAACTATACACTGTTCTCATTTATGGATAAAGATGAAAACGGAAGATTCGATAAAGGAAATTATTTTCCATTCACGCCAGCTGAAGGATTTATCATTTACGGCACCGAATTAAAAATAAAGGGAGGATGGAATATTGATAATGTTTTTCTTAATTATTGAACTTTCTTCCTGATCAGTGATTTAATTTTGTACGAGAGATTATAAAGCAGAAGGTCCGGAAAAATATTACTGTCGATATCATGGATCGCTTCTTCAATTGTATTTATGATCCGGTAATTTTCCGAATCAAAAGCAGATGTAAACTTTATAATCGCGTCAAGCTGCAGTCTGTCCTTATTGATTATCAGTTCATCATTCCCCGATCTTTTGTGTGTGATATCCATGAACCAAAGGGCAAGTAAAATAAGAAATTGTCTGACCCTGTCCTTATCTTTTTTGCCGACAATAAAATCAATATCATTACCAAGCCTGAGATACTGATTGGCAAGCACGGATCTTAAAAGATCAGGGACCTTATCCCTTAATTCAAGGAAATTTTTTTCGAGTATACTGTTGCATTTGTCAATACTGCCTTCGGAAAGCTTAGCGAAAAATTCCATTTCCAAATTTGACAAGTTTGTATCTTTCGTTTTAATATATGACAGTATTTCTTCAAAACCAAGATCATTGAATTTTATCTTCTGGCATCTGCCTATGATCGTCGGCAATAGTGAATTAATCTCTGAGGTCGTTAAGATCAGTATCGAATCCCCCGGCGGCTCTTCAAGTATCTTAAGAAGCGAGTTCGCGCTCTGGGTATTCATCATGTCGCAATTAGAGATAACAAATATTTTTTTCTTACCTTTCTTTCCCGTCATGTAAATATCCTTTTTGATCTGCCGTATGCTCGAGATCCTTATGTCATTAGCTTTGGGAAGTGATATGGTGTAATACTTATCGGCAGCTTTCGCTTCAATTTCTTCCATGTAATTTTCAAAATCCTCCTTATCAAGTTTTTCAAGAGGATTTGTTTCTTCATCAGATTCATTCTTGCCTGAAGGAAGCGCGATGATATATTTGAATAGAGACGATCTAAGTGAATTGATCTCAATACAGCTTTTACATTTATCGCACGCTTCGTTCCCGTTCACGGGATCATCACAGTTCAGAAGCTTTGCAAATTCGATTGCGGCCGCCTCTTTTCCGGTACCTTTATTCCCGTAAAAAATATACGCGTGAGAGATTTTTCCACCCGTGTATATATTTTTGAGAATATCCTTTACTCTTTTCTGTCCTATTATATTAGACCACATAAAAAAAAATTAAAATGTATTCCCGATTCCGAACTGAAAATTATACTTGTCATTTAAATGGCTGTCCTTACCGAAAAGCCAGTGAGATCCTCCTCTTGGCCCGGGCTGCGGATCGTACACTTTCAGACCTACGTCAAATCTTATAGCTCCGATTATTGTATAGTATCTTATACCGCCTCCCGCTGCAAGCGCGATCTCATTGAACTTGAATTTTCCTATCTCCGACCATGCATTTCCCCAATCTACAAATGTCGCGAACCCAAGATCTCTGAGATAAGTATTTTCAGCTTCAAGAAACGGCCTGATGCGGTGTTCAATGGAATTTTCAATAATAAAATTTCCTCCGACGCTTTTATCTTTAACTATTCCTAGCTGTCTTGCGCCCCAGCCTCTTATGCTGGAGCTTCCCCCGCAAAGAAATCTTGTATCGGTCGGAACACGATCAGCGCTCACCTCGGCTCCGTTAAATTCAAAAGTATTGTCACCGTATTCTATGATGATCCCGGTAGAAATTTTTCCGGCAAGAGCGGATGCAACATTTATCTCGTTATTGCTGAGGTTAAAGTATGCTGAATTGAAATTAGAGAATTTGACATAGCTTACGGTTTGTGTATTGAATAAATTCTGAACGATCCTCCCGAGAAGACCGGCTTCTTCTATTTCATAAGACTGAAAATAACCTTTAAAAGGAAACTGAAGACTGTTTACGGAATTATGAGCTGCGGTAAATGCAATGACCGATTTGAAATAATTTATATCAAACCTTTCTATGTTGGTAGTATCATCCACCTGCAGATCTTGTTTCAGGATCACTCTCGAATTTTCAACATCCCATCTTGAACTAAGCCTGTTTATGTAAGTATAGTCAGGAAGAGTGTAACCTACACTGAATGAATTCTTTATCTGTGTAACATTCACAAATTCATCAAGCCTGTACTGCACACCGATATTCCAGTTGCCCGAAATATTTCTGTTGTTAAAAAGGAAGGGCTGGTAGACCGTGTTTACAAATTCAAATCTGTTATCATTGAACGAGTGAAAATATATCCTCGCCCGCGTAGTAAGAATTCTTCCTCCTCCGAAAAAATATTTATCCGAAAATGAGATTCCTGTCCCGAGATAAAAAATTTTATTATCAAAATAATATCCGAACACTTCCGGAGTGAGGTTATATTTATCACCGACAATCGCGTTTATTGCAAGATCAATTTTTTTATTTGTGCTGTCGATCTTCTCAATAATAATTCTCGGATTGTCGAGTATGGAAATTTTTGTAAGATTCAGTTCGCTGTTAACAACTTCTTCTTTATCATATACCTGGTTTTCAGAATAGGTCAGCTCTCTTCTGATGTCCTGGGTAGTTACATTATATTTCCTGCTGTTAATTGTGATCCTTGTCGGTCCGAAGACATATCTCAGCCGGGGTTCAAAAATTAATTTCACATTTACTTTTCCTTCAAGAGCTTTATCATTAGTTTCGTATTTCAGAACCTCGGGGCTTTTAGAATTTGCCGTAGCGTATCCGTTGTTATATAAAATATTCAGCACCCGTGCTTCCTCCAGCTTTATCGAATCCTTGGAATAGTATCTTCCTTTGCGGAGCATCCTATCGCTGGGGCGCATGATCTTTTCCTTTATAGATTCATACAGACTGTCCAGCCCATTGAATTCGATATTGTAGTAAACATATCTTGTCTGTTCGGTAACAATAAAATTCTCTGTTATTTCCTGATCCTCTTTATTATAAAGAATATTTGTATCAACCTCAGCGTCAAAGAATCCGTTATCAAAATAATATTTTTTCATTCTTTCCACATCCTGAATAAACACAGCCCTGTCAAACACATCACCTTTCCTTGAGGCTAATAGAGCCTTAAGTTCACCTTCACTGTATGTTTCCTTAGCTTTAAATGTAATGTTGATATCGTCGATCTCAAATTTATCAACGTTCCCGTTATCATCATTGCCATTTTCTTCCTGGGCAATTGAGGGGAAATTTAGTAAAAGGATATAAAAAATTAGTATTAAATATTTGATAATCTTATGGTTCAAATTTATTAAATCATCCCGGATAAAAAAAAACCCAATAATTCCGAATTATTGGGTTTATAATTTAAAAAGATCTGACCTAGAAATCTTTATTTTCCTCATCATAGAAAAAATCCTCATCTGTCGGATAGTCCAGCCATATTTCTTCAATGCTTTCGAATGGCTCTTCCGTATCTTCCAGGTCGTTAAGATTATTTACAACTTCCTTTGGTGCACCTGTTCTAACTGCGTAATCTATCAATTCGAACTTATTGGCTGGCCATGGAGCATCATCTAAAAAAGATGCGAGTTCTAATGTCCAAACCATGCTTATATACCTCCTGAATTTATTTTGAAATATTAAATGTATTTATAAAAACTTCTGCAATATTAATACCACTTAGCTAAAAATCAATCTCTTAATCGTGGGTCTAAAGCATCGCGCAATCCTTCTCCGATCAGATTATAGGAAACAACTGCAATGAATATCATCAACCCCGGAAAGATAGCCAGCCACCATGCATTTGAAGCTCCTCTTGCTTCGTTGAGGAGCGAACCCCATGTCACCGTTGTCGCACTCACACCGAATCCGAGAAAACTTAGTGATGCTTCAAGCAATATCGCCCCGGCGATTGCGAACGCACCTGAAACCAGTACAGGCGCTATGGCATTCGGGATAACGTGTCTTAAGATGATCTGTTTGTTAGGCAAACCTATTGAGTTCGCCGCGACAATATATTCCATGTTCCTGACTTTCAATACTTCACCTCTTATCAGTTTCGCGTCAGTGGTCCAGCCTGTCAATCCTATTACTGCCATTATATACCAGATACTCGATCCGTAGATCGCGACAATTGTAATTATCAGAAAGAATAACGGAAAGGTTACCATGATCTCTACAAATCTCATTATAAAAAGATCGATCTTGCCTCCAAAAAATCCCGCGATCGATCCGAGAACGATCCCGATAATTAATGCAATGCCAGCCGCAACGAATCCTACGGATAAGGAAACTCTTGATCCGTGTATTATCCCTGCAAGCAGATCCCTGCCGATGCCGTCCGTCCCCAGATAATGATCGCCTTCAGGCGGACTGTAAACATTTGCCAGATCTATCTCGCGTGAGCTGTAAGGAACAGGCGTCCATAATACGCTTTCGAGCTTCCCCTGATTATCAAGTTCTTTCCAGCTTACATTTATCATATCAGGATCCCATTTGCTGATCCCCATCGAACTTAAATAATCCTTTACAACAGGAAAATATGTTTCACCTTTATAAACCGCATATAAAGGTTTACTGCTTGCGAGAAAATCAGCGGCCAAAGCAAGCACTATCAGAAACATTACAATGTAGAGTGAGATCATAGCCAGTTTGTTTTTCCTGAACTGGTGCTTTACAAGTGACCAGTATGAAACTCCAACCTCTTTCTGTGATTCAAGTTGTGTATGGGAAAGACCATTGCCGTTAGTACCCGGTTTAAGTTCTTTCTCTACAAATTCTTCTTCCAGTAATTTATTATTATCCATATTCTGTTAAGCTGTTTTTTTTGTGAATGCAATTCTCGGATCAACGAAGGAATATAAAATATCAACAAGTAATACACCAACAACAGTTAGTGTGGAAGCAATAACCAGCTCGGCCATGATCAGTGGATAATCCCTGTCCAGGATAGCCTGGAATGCAAGCTGTCCGATTCCCGGGATCGAGAAGATCGTTTCTACAATAATACTTCCTCCGACCATTGCCGGAAGCAGACCGCCTATGATCGTGATAATCGGGATCAGAGAATTTCTCAGCGCGTGTTTCATTATAACCTTTCTCTCAGACAAACCTTTTGCTCTCGCGGTCCTGATATAATCCTGTCTTATGACCTCAAGCATTGAACTTCTCATCTGTCTTGATAAAAAAGCAAAACTTGCAAGACTGGTTATGACAACAGGCAGAAATAAATGCATGAATCTGTCCTGTATCTGAGCGAAGAATGCAAGAGAATCATAGTCTTCAGATTTTATTCCTGCAGTCGGAAAAATTTTAAAGTATTCAATATTACAAAGGAATACAATCGCGAGAGTTGCTACCCAGAAGTTTGGAAGCGAATAAAGTACAAAAAGAATTACTGTCGTCGTTCTGTCCCAAAAAGAATATTGTCGGGCTGCGCTGTAAATTCCGATCGGGATAGCGATCGTATAGATAAGTAAGAATGACAGGAAACTTATTGTAATTGTTACAGGCAGTCTTTCAAGTATCTTATCTAGCACAGGTCTGTTGTCCTTAAAGGAATTACCGAAATCACCCTGAAGCATGTTTCCCATCCACAACACATACTGGATTGGAAGCGGCTTATCAAGACCAAATTTCTTTTTATAAAATTCTTTTGCCTGCTCGGTCATCATGTTCTTTGAATCTGACTTCTGAGCTTCGCCGGTATTGCCGATCTTCATTTCAGTGGGATCACCGGGAGCAAGGCGGCAGACAAGAAAGGTTATCATTGTAATAATGATAAGCGTGGGAATGAAAAGTAATATTCTTTTTATTACATAGTCAGTCATTACTTTTTAATAAGGTTTATAAAAAATTATCCGTAATAAAATTTGCCTGTCACCTAATCAGACAACAGGCAAAATTATAAAAAAATCAGTCTCTGTACCTTTGGGCGCCGGCCGGGGTCCACCATTCATTAAGCAATGGTGAATCAGGATAGGCATACCATCTTGTGTTTTTAAACCTGTCGCTGTAAAGATATCTCGAAGGCTCTGACCATAAAAATGTCGTTGGCTGATCATCATAAATTATCTGCTGCCATTTCTTAAGTATCTCCATTCTCTTTGTGTCATCAAACTCGGCACGGTTTTGCTCGAGCAGCTTATCACTTTCCGGATTAACGTAACTTATAAAATTGCTTCCTTCACCTTCTGATTGTGATGAATGCCAGATTTGATATGGATCTTCAGGAGTAACATTCAGCTGCCATGCGGAATAGCACGCGTCAAACTGGTGCTTCTTTGTCTTATCAAGAAATACTGACCATTCATATTCCTGAAGGTCAGCCTGAATACCAAGCTGCTTCAGCTGCTCGATCACAATGAGCATTACTTTTTTTCTTTTCGGATTATTATTATTTATAAAGGTGAATTTGAAATCTGTTTTTTTACCGTCGATCACTTTATCAAGTACTCCATCACCATCCGTATCTTTCCATCCTGCCTCGGCAAGGAGCTGTTTAGCTTTATCCGGCTGATAGGTTATGACAGGAAGATCGTTATTGTAATATTTGCTTTTGATAAATACCGGAGAACTTACCGGCGTTCCCATTCCATAGATTATCTTATCGATGATGGATTGTCTGTCAATCGCGTAGCTCAAAGCCCATCTTACTTTTTTATCCGCAAATAAAGGATTCTTATTGTTCCATGCAATGAATGTATAGGTTGGTTCTGTTACAAGTGCTTTCTTTAAATTGAACTGTTCAGGATTTTTTACATTCTCTACAAAATCAACGGGCTGAATTACAAACATCTCGTCAACTTCCTTATTCTTCGCAGCTACAATTGCAGCATTCTGATCCTGAATTGTTTTAAAGATCAGCTTAGCCGGAAAATTAGGAATTTCCTTTTTGTTCCAGTAATTATCATTTCTCTTTAAAGTTACTGACTGACCGGTTATCCATTTGTCAAACATGTAAGGACCGCTTCCGATGAGATATTTCGCGTCTCTTGAAACTTCCTGAGAATTTAAGAATTCAGCATACTTTTGCATTTCGGGGTATTTTTTTGAATCAAGACTCTTTTGCGCTGCTGTAAGTTCTTCCCAGGTGAATTTGTCATTCACACCATCTTTATCAAGAATATGCTTTGGAGTAATAGCCAGACTTCCCAATGAATAGATGGCTCTGAAATACGGCTTTGACATATTGAATTTTACCTTATACTTATTTCCATCCACAAGCTCAACACTTTTAACATCATCAAAATAATTTCTCAATGCCTGCGCATCCGTAAACGGATTCTTAATAGTCTTCACTGTAAAAATTACATCTTCACCTGTCAGAGGTGTACCGTCAGAAAATTTTACTTCTTCCTTAAGATCGAATGTATAGGAAAGGTGATCATCACTGACCTGAGGACTTGATTTCGCTATAAGAGGGACGATCTCGTATGTTTCTCTGTTAACGTCGATCAGTGTTTCATAGATATAAATATAAATCCCGCCTGCTGCTGCATCATTGGTCACTGTCGGATTCAGCTTTTCTGCGTCGGACATTTCCTGTCTGATAAGCCAGTCACCTGTTGTCGCGTCCTTTGTTTCCGGTTTTGAAAGCTCGGTCAGCTGGAATTTTGCGTTTTCGTTGGCTGCAGTTGTATCTTTTTTTCTACCGCATGAGGAGATCATGGTCGCCCCCATGAGGATAATGACAACTATAAAAATATTTGTTCTTTTCATCGTTTGTTAATTTTTAATTTAATAATCGTTTAGTTTTTATACTGTGTCGAGGGTTTTTTTGTTATCGGGTTTCGGGTAAAATCATAAACTGCTATGCCGGTTAAATAGTTATTCATTCAGGCCGCTATTTTTTTATATGTAAACCGGTCAGCAAAGTTTATTCAAAGTCATGTTCAAAATATTCAGTCGTTCTTTCAAGACGCTGATCATTTGTCCTTGAAATTTTCTTTCCTGTCTTTGAATTAATTTTTTCTTCAAGTCTTTTCTTGAATTCCTCCGCTGCATGATATCCGTAATGCTTGCACAAATAGTTCAGCGCTATTACCTCGGCGATAACAGTAATATTCTTTCCGGGAAATATCGGCAGTTTTATTAATTCTGTTTCAACTCCCAGAATATTTATAACTGTATTATCGAGCCCTGTTCTTTCATAGGCTTTGTTACGGTCCCAGTCCTCGAGCTCAACGATCACCTCCACTCTTTTCTGATATCTTATCGAGCGGATACCGAATATAGTTCTGACATCAATGATCCCCAATCCCCGTATCTCCATTATGTGTTTTGACAGCGCGGTACCCGAACCCATTAAAACACCTTCACCCTTTTTAGTAACAACAACTACATCATCGGCTACAAGTCTGTGACCCCGTTCTACAAGATCAAGAGCTATCTCACTTTTTCCTATTCCGGATTTTCCCGAAAACAACAGACCTATACCATACACATCCACAAATGAACCGTGAATAATTATCTGGGTTGAGAACTGGTCATCCAGAAAGTCACTTATAAAATAAGAAAACCTCGTGGTAGGATAGGGAGTTTTAAAAACCGGAACATCATGTTTATCACCCAATAAAATCAGCTCAACCGGCACAACGTTATCATTTGTCACGATCACACATGGCACGTCAAAAGAAAAAAACATTTCGAGTATCTTATATCTTTCGTCCGGACTGAATTGTTCAAGATACCTGATCTCAGTATTGCCGAACACCTGAACCCGGTTATATGTAAACAGGGTAACGTATCCCGCAAGCGCGAGTCCCGGTCTGTGAATATCTTTTTCGGTGATTATCTTATCCGGATCAATATCCTTCTGTGTAACCTTCTCAAGCTTAAACCTTTCCCTTGATTCAGCATATAAAAATTCTATAGAGATTGAATCTTTCTTTAGTTCTTTCATATTTCTGAATCTGTCCGTCAAACTTAAACCGCCTTCAATTCTTCTTTTAAAGGATTACTTCGCAACTTCTTATGAGTCTTGTGCTTGTCCTTGTATTTTAATAATTGTGCTTTGACCTTTTCTAGGGCTTTTGCTATTGATTTTATGAAATCATCGGAGCTTTCCTTCGCTGTCAATACTTTATCCTTAAGCTTTATCATAAGTTCACAGTTCTTGATACTGTTAACGGATTTTTCAAACGAAAGAATAATGTCCGCATGCAGGATCTCTTCGTGATACTTTGCGAGTGCTTCAATTTCTGTTTTTATGTGTTCCTGTAAAGTTTCATGAGCCTTAAAATGCCTGGCTGTGATGTTTATCTTAATCATTATGCACTTTTTTAAGGTTTTATAGAAAGGGTTTATTAATTTTTGCGAATATGGTAAACAATATGATTAATTTCAACTGTAAATTTATGATAAGTAAATCATTAACAATATGTTTCGCTCAGGAGGGCTCGCAGTTGTTACAATTGCAGAATGGATTTTAAAATTTCACAATTTATTCGGATACTCTTATTTTTAGTTATTAATTTTTATACAGCTGTCTTGCTCCCGGCACCCACCACTCATTTAATAAAGGTGAATCCGGATATGCATACCATCTTGTATTTCTAAACCTGTCACTGAAAAGATATCTTACCGGTTCACTCCATAAGAATGTCACCGGCTGATCATCATATATTATCTTCTGCCATTGGTTAAGGATCTCTGTCCTTTTTTTATCATCAAACTCAATACGGTTCGCTTCGAGCAACTTATCACTCTCAGGGTTATTATAGGAAATGTGATTGCTTCCTTCACCTGAAGATTGTGACGAATGCCAGATCTGATAAGGATCATCCGGTGTTACGCTGAGCTGCCATCCGGCAAAACACGCATCATAATTATGCTTTTTTATCTTATCCAGAAATACTGACCATTCATACTCCTGAAGATCAGCCTGAATTCCAAGCTGTTTGAATTGTTCAATAAGTATCAGTATCACCTTCTTTCTTTTCGGATTTGTATTATTTGTAAAAGTAAATTTAAAATCCGTTTTCTTTCCGTTAATAACTTTATCCAGTACTCCGTCACCATCCGTATCCTTCCACCCGGCTTCAGCAAGCAGCTGCTTGGATTTTTCTATGTTGTAAGGAATATCCGGAAGCTCTGTATTAAGGAATTTACTTTTGAGAAATATGTGAGACTGTATAGGTGTGGCCATTCCGAAAACAATCTTGTCTATAATATCTTTTCTGTCTATCGCGTAGCTCATTGCCCATCTGACTTTTTTATCCGAAAATATCGGGCTGTTATTGTTCCATGCGATATAATTGTAAGACGGCTCGATCACCAATGCTTTTTTCAGATTAAACTGTTCGGGGTTCTTTACATTCTCTACAAAATCTATCGGCTGATAAACCTGCATCTCATCGATCTCTTTATTTTTTGTAGCGACGATCGCAGCGTTCTGATCCTTTATAGTTTTAAAGATCAGTTTGCTGGGAAAGTAAGGGATCTCTTTTTTGTTCCAGTAATTTTCATTTCGTTTTAAAGTAACAGACTGTGCGGTGATCCATTTATCCAGAATATATGGACCGGTACCAATGAGATACTTAGCGTCGCGTGAAATCTCTTCAGTGTTAATGAAGTCTGCATACTTTTGAAGCTCCGGAAATTTTTGAGAATCAAAGCTCTTTGATGCCTCGGCCAGCTGTTCCCATGTGAATTTCTCATTCATCTTATCCTTATCAAGTATATGCTTCGGAATTATTTCCATATCACCCAATGAATATATAGCCCTGAAATACGGACGCGACATATTGAACCTTACCTTATATTTATTGCCATCAACAAGCTCAACATTTTTCACATCATCAAAATAATTTCTTAACGCCTGCGCGTCCGTGAACGGGTTCTTGATAACTTTAACTGTAAAAATTATATCCTCCCCTGTAAGTGGTACCCCGTCGGAAAAAGTAACATCTTCCCGTACATCAAATGTATAGCTCAAATGATCCTCGCTTATTTCAGGCAATGACTTTGCAATTAACGGCTTGAGCTCATAAGTGACTCTGTCAAGTTCAAGAAGATTTTCAAACATGTAAATGTAAATTCCTGAAGCGGTCGCGTCATTTGTGACTATTGGGTTAAGCTTCTCCGCGTCGGACAATACCATTCTTATAAGCCAGTCACCGTTCTCTGCGTCCGTAACATCAGAAGATGAAACCTGAGTGATCGGAAAAGATGTATTGTTGTTAGATTGTGTTGTATCTTTTTTTCTACCGCATGATGAGATCATAACCGAGGCCGCAATAGCGAAAACAAATATTGATTTTTTCATAATGTCAATTAATTTCAATTAATTTATAAAATATTAAATATTCTAATTGATTTATTCAAGTTATTGTAATATTTTGAACTCATGACTAAGTTTCCTTATGATGCAGATGTAGATACACATCTTGCCAAAAAAATATACTTCACATTCCTGATCTTCAGCTTCTGCTGGCTGCTATTGATCTTTCTTGCTCCATTATTTACGAGCATGGGTGGAACATTTGAAAAAATTTCTTCGATAATATATCTGTTCTTTTCCAAGGTCTGTCATCAGCAGGACTCAAGATCTTTTCACTTATTTGATCATACGCTGGGTGTCTGTTCAAGATGCGTCTGGATCTATTCAGGCATATTCGCCGGCACGGCTTTGTATCCGTTAAAGTTCAGATTAAATAATACTACTCCGGTATCGGTTCTGTATCTTATCATTCCTGTGATAGCTCTTTTTCTTGATGTTATACTGGACAGCATTGGTTTGTTATCAAATACCTTTTTTACGCGATCCGTCACGGGCTTTCTTATCGGTTTTGTCCTTCCCTTTTATCTGATCCCGGGATTTGTAAAATTTTTCTACGAGGTAAATTCTTTTCTTCGAAATAAAGTCAGCATATAGATCAAAATGAATCCTCCGAATAAGATCACTCCTATTATATACGGCACAGCAACAATGACTCTTATAGCCATACTTCCGGTACTTAATCTGATCAATGTTTTTTGCTGCGCGGGAATTATCGCGGGCGGATTTGTCGGAGTTTATACTTACTGGAAACAAATAAAAGATACCGGGCTGCAGCTGACAACCAAAGATGGGGGAATGATCGGAATTCTTTGCGGAATATTGTCGGCTGTTTTTGTAACGGGTTTCGGACTGGTTATCAGCCTGTTCTCAGAATCGAACCCGATGCTTGAAGTAATGAAATCCATAGATGAGTTTGGTTTCCAGATACCTCCCGAGATGACGCAGTATCTTGAAAAATTTTCAAATGAATTTAATGAGCACGGCTTTTCGCCGACCATTACTATATTCTCTTTCATATTTAATATAGTTCTGTATCCTCTGTTCGGCTCAATCGGAGCGATCCTCGGAGTTCAGTTTTTAAACAAAAAAAGTAAAACCCCGATTTGAGCTTTGTAAGAATTCAAAAAATTTCATCCAAAGAAGCCTGGGCAGTAAGAGGAATATTATTTGGCTTAATCGCTTTCGCTTTTATCGCGACAATACTATATCCTTTTGACCTGATAAGATATTTATTTCCGGGATGGTTTAAATATGACAGCTCATGTGTGATCCTCAATTTATTCGGCATCCCATGTCCTTTCTGCGGTATGTCGCATGCATTAGCGGAATATCTCAAACTTAATTTTTCCACAAGCATTTATTATAATCCCTCATCGGTAGTATTCTTTACATTTTTAGGATTATTCTGTTTGTTTATTTTTGTCTTAAGTATATTTAATTATAAGGTAGCAGTTTCGTTTAATAAGAAAACTTTAACGGCATTAATAATTGTTTTAATGATCATTTGGATCCTGAATATCTGTTTCGGTCACCTTAGTTAAAAACAAAAATATTTCTAAGATCAAATTATCATAGTTGTAAAACAAAAAAGAATTTATATAATGTTTGAATATTCCGGTTCGATACATATGCATTCAAAATTCTCCGACGGTTCAGGGACGGTTGAGGAGATAGCGCGCTATGCATGTGAATCCGGGCTCGACTTTATAATACTCACCGATCACAATACTCTCAAAGCTAAAGAGAAGGGATTTGAAAAATGGTACGGCGATACAATGCTAATCGTGGGGTACGAAGTCAATGACAGTAAAAATAAAAATCATTACCTCGTGTTCGGAACCGATAAAGTGATTGGTACATACGATAAGCTCGCAGACGGTGATCTCGGCTGCCACATGCCCGCGGTTGAATATGTAAAAGAAATTAAAAAGCAGGGAGGAATTGGCTTTCTGGCTCATCCTCATGAAGTTCGCAATGATCTTCCCGAGCATCCTGCTTATCCATGGACCGCCTGGGAATCCGAAGACTTTACCGGAATCGAGATCTGGAATCATATGAGTGAATGGACAGAAGGGCTTAACGAATCAAATAAGCTGCAGCGTTTTATACATCCGCTCAAATCAATTGTTGCACCTCCCGAAGTTACATTGAAAAAATGGGATGAGCTGAATCTTAAAAGAAAGGTTGTCGCGATCGGCGGTATTGATGCACATGCGCATAAGCACAACATCATGGGATTTGAATTTGAGATTTTTGCTTATAAAATTTTATTCAAGTCTATCAGGACACATGTGCTCGTTGATAAAGAAATATTAAAAGGTGATAAGAAAAATTTTGATCAGGATCAGAAGCAGATAATTGAAGCGATCGGGTACGGAAGAAGTTTTGTTGTCAATCCATATTACGGAAGTGGTACCGGGTTTAGGTTTTTTGCAGAGTATGACGGGAAACATTATCTTATGGGTGACAGGATCAGATTTGTAAAAAGTAAAAATAAAAAAATAATATTCCGCACCTTCCTTCCTTCTGCGGCAAGGATCAGATTGATCCATAATGGAAAATGCGTTGATGAGCTGCAGAATCTTGACTGTATATGGGACAGCGATGAAACAGGCTCCTACAGGATAGAGGCATGGAAGGACAGCAAAGGATGGATCTTTTCAAATCACATTCGTGTGACAGATGAATAAATGAAAATGGAAACTAAAACCGGAAATAAATTAGATAAGATAATAGTGATCGGAGATAGGGTGCTGATCAAATCAAAGTCTCCTTCGGAAAAGACAAAGACAGGTTTGTATCTGCCTCCCGGTGTTCAGGAAAAAGAAATTGTTCAGAGCGGTTACGTAATGAAGTCAGGTCCCGGATATCCCGTTCCATTGCAGGCTGAAGATGAATCATGGAAGAAGACTGACGAGAAGATCCGTTATATTCCTTTACAGGTAAAGAACGGAGACCTTGCAATTTTTCTACAGAGGGATGCCATCGAAGTAATTTATGAGAATGAAAAATATTTTATTGTACCGCAGCATTCGATACTGCTCCTGGAAAGAGATGAAGATCTTTTTGAATAAAAATTAAATAGAAACAAAATGGAAAAATATTTTCTTAATTTATTCGGGTACGAACACTGGGCTAACAATGCAATAACTTACGCGCTCGTAAAAATAGAGGAACTGCCTCCAAAAGCTTTATCAATAATGTCGCACATAGTTGATGCACAGATAGTCTGGCTTAGCAGGATAAAAAGCATTGATACGCATGTCAGGGTGTGGGAAGATTATACAATTGAAGAGATATCGGGAAAGCTTGAACAGTCATCAACAGATCTTATCGGATTTTTAAAAAGTATTTCAGGTGATGACACTAAAAAGATCATTTCATACAAAAATTCAAAGGGCGAAGAGTTTAGATCAACTCTTGAAGACATACTGACACATCTTATAATTCATTCCGCGTATCACAGAGGACAGATAATACTTTTAATAAAACCATTTGTATCTGTACTCCCTTATACGGACTATATTCACTATGTACGGGCAGTCAGAGATAGTTCAGATTGATTTATTAAATCATTCCCGGTAATTTAAAAATAAAATATCATGAACAGCAAAACTGAATTATGGCCGCCTCTTCGATGGAAGGAATGGAGAGAAACCGCAATGACCGTTCATCTTTTCACACAAATAATAGGAAAGATCAGACTCGGTTTAATGCCAATGCAGGCAGAATGGGCGCAGGTACCTCTCTCATTGAATTCACGCGGACTTTCATCTGTCAGTATGCCGACTGACAACGGTACATTAGATATAAACTTTGATTTTATTTCTCACAATATTTATTTTTTCTCAAGTACCGGAAAAACGATTTCGTTTTCGTTGAAGGATCATAGTGTCGCGGACTTTTACAAAGAAACTGTTCAGGCTCTTGATGAGCTTAATATAAATGTGAAAATAAATCCGATGTCAGTTGAAATGGTTACTGCTGTTAAAATGGATACAGATACTGAAGATAAAGCTTATGACAGTGATGCGGTCAGACGATGGTGGCATCTTCTTGTTATGATCGGAAATGTCTTTAACAAATTCCGCAGCAGATTTTCCGGAAAAGAATTTCCTGTTAACTTTTTTTGGGGAAGTTTTGATCTTTCAGTAACATTGTTTTCAGGAAAGCTTGTTGATACTCCGGCAAATTCAGACCTTATATATAGAGTGGCAATGGACGCGGAGCAGATCACTCTTGGCTTCTGGCCGGGAAGCGATGATTTTCCCGAACCGGTATTCTTTGGTTACATTTATCCCAAACCTGAACGATTTGAAAATTCAATAATTAAACCATCTTCTTCATACTGGTCAAATGAAAAAGGTGAATTCATTCTTCCGTATGAATCTATAAGAACAAATGATCCGGAGACGTCATTATTGGAATTTTGCGAAAGCGTTTATGAAACGGCAGCAAAGCTTGCAGGATGGGATCTCAAAACACTGGAGCATAAACCTGCGGTGAATAAACCGAAGTTAAAAAAATAATTCAGCAGCATTATCCAAAATTAAATTTAATTCTGTATTTCATCTTCAGCATATAATTATTTTAACATTACACTGAACCTGACGTTAATCCTTTCGTATTCTAAAATCTAAATATTTGTAATGCAAAACTCATTTACCGTTTCCGGGAACATAGTTGATGTTTTAAACAGAAGGATTTTTCCCGGAACAATTTCTGTGCAAGACTCAAAGATCTTTTCTATTACTGAAGATAAAAATTCTTACGATAATTATATTCTGCCTGGATTTATTGACGCGCATATTCACGTTGAAAGCTCGATGCTTATCCCATCTGAATTTGCTCGTCTGGCGGTTACACACGGAACAGTGGCAACAGTTTCTGATCCTCATGAGATAGGAAATGTACTGGGCATTCAAGGGATCAGATACATGATAGAAAACGGAAGCAAGGTTCCTTTCAAATTTTATTTTGGTGCGTCGCCATGCGTACCCGCGACCAAATTTGAAACTGCCGGTGCTGAGATCGGTCCTGAAGAGATCCGTGAACTTTTTGTAAAGGACGGTCTCCATTATCTCAGTGAAATGATGAATTATCCCGGTGTCCTATTTAACGATCCCATTGTAATGGAAAAAATTAAGATCGCTCAGGAGCTTGATCGTCCCGTTGACGGACATGCGCCGGGACTTCGCGGAGAGGACGCGAAGAAATATATTTCCGCGGGGATATCAACAGATCATGAATGTTTCACGATCGAAGAAGCTCTTGATAAAATAAAATACGGAATGAGAATAATCATTCGCGAAGGTTCGGCAGCAAAAAATTATGAAGCACTTCATACATTGATAAAGGACCGTTCGGATGTGGTTATGTTCTGCAGCGATGATAAACATCCGAACGATCTTGTGGAAGGGCAGATAGACAGGATAGTCGCGAGATCAGTTGCTTACGGATATGATCTCTTTGATATATTAACCTGTGCATGCATAAATCCTGTCACTCATTACAAGCTGGATGTGGGAATGCTTCGTGAAGATGACCCGGCAGATTTTATTGTAGTAAACAATCTACAGGATTTCAAAACAAGCAAGACATACATAAACGGAAAACTTGTTTCCGAGAACGGCAAAACTCTGATCGAACGTGTTGAAGGAAAAATTGTAAATCATTTTAACACATCAAAAAAAGAGATTAAAGATTTTGAGATCGGAACTGACTACAAGGAAATACGTGTCATTGAAGCACTTGAGGGACAGCTTATCACCAAAGAACTTTATTTTCCTGTTAAGAACGAGAATGGAAATCTTGTTTCAGACATTGATAATGATGTTTTAAAACTGGCTGTCACGGAAAGATACAAGAACGGAAAACCTGCGATCGCATTCATTAAAAATTTCGGATTGAAAAAAGGAGCCATTGCTTCCTGCGTAGCACACGACTCACATAATATTATTGCAGTCGGTGTTACAGATGCAGACATTTGTAACGCTGTTAATGCGATCATAGAAAATAAAGGAGGCATCTCGGTTTCACACGGCGGCAAAACTGAAGTGCTTCCTCTTCCTGTTGCAGGAATAATGACAAATGAAGACGGATACATTGTGGCTGAAAAATATATAGCGATAGACAAACTCGCAAAAGAGCTTGGTTCAAAGCTTCATGCTCCGTTTATGACTCTGTCTTTCATGGCTTTGCTGGTCATACCTCAGCTGAAGCTGAGTGACAAAGGCTTATTCGACGGAAGTAAATTCGAATTCGTTGAATTGTTTGTGTGAGAATCCGGCGTGGATCGTTCAATGGTCAATGGTTCATGGTCAATAGTCAATGGTCAATAGTCAATGGTCAATGGTCAATAGTCAATGGTCAATGGTCAATGGTCAATCGTGAATCGTCAATCGCCAATAGTGAAATGAAAATGAACTCGTAATTTGTAATTCGTAATTCAAGTCTCTTTTGAATAAACCAAAAAATTTATTCCAAAAAATTCTCTTTCACATTCATGTTTCATTCCGAGTTTCCTGATAACATTTTGTGAAGCTGTATTTTCAGGATAAGCAAGCGCGATGACTCTGGTGAGATCTAGTCTTTCAAAGCCGTAATTAAGAGTAGCAATTCCTATTTCAGTGGCGTATCCTTTTCCCCACGAACTTTTTGAATACAGGTAAGCGATCTCCGTTTCGGAAATGCCTTTTAAAATATTAAACCCGCAATGCCCGATCAGAGAATTACTTTCTTTTTCAATTACAGCCCATAAGCCGAACCCAATCTCAATATAATTTTTCATAAATGCCGAAATCATTTTTTTACTTTGTTCAATATCCACTGCTCCTCCTTTTCCTATGTATCTCATTACATCTTCATCGGAATAAGTTTTTGATATTTCATCAATATCATTTTCATCAAACTCACGAAGATACAATCTCTCTGATTCAAGAATTTTCATTGACAAAATTTTTAAGAATTATTATTGGAAACAATATTTATTGTTATACGTAATTTTCATAACTTGTTACTCCAATTTTAAAAATCAATCCATACAGTATGCTTCGTATTCTTGTTTTAGCGGTCATTGCATTAACTTTTTCTAATTCATACTCGCAGGTTATACAAAATGACAATTATCAGTTCTTTGTAGATCTCAATGACGTGTCGAATGACCAGCTTACCATTGAGCTTATCACCCCAAAAATTAATTCGGATAAAGTATCATATAAATTTCCGGCGATGGTTCCGGGAACATACAAGGTTTATAACTTCGGAAGATTTATCTCAGAGCTTCAGGCATTTGACCAGTCAGGAAATCATTTAAGTGTAAACAAATCAGACATTAACACCTGGGAAATTTCAGAAGCGGACAAACTTTATAAGATCACTTACAGGATGGATGATACTTTTGAGGATACGACAGGCACTTCGATTTTTGAGCCGGCAGGAACAAGCATTGAAGAGGGGAAAATTTTCGTAGTAAATACTCATGGTTTCTTCGGATACTTTGATGATCTTCTTAATTCCAATTATACATTATCATTCAGTAAACCTGCGGGTTTTTTTGGATCAACAAGCCTTACCGCGGTTGAAAGAACGGACACGGATGAAATTTTCTCTGCGCCCAATTATCAGTTCCTCGTTGACAGTCCTATATTTTTTAACGTACCCGATACAGCCTCAATTAATTTCGACGAAGCGAACATTTTCATTTCAGTTTATTCGCCTTCCAAATCCATCACTGCAAAAGATCTTGCTGACGGCAACAAGGAATTGTTAATAGCCATTCGAAAATATCTTGGCGGAAAGCTGCCGACTGACAGATATACTTTCTTATATTATTTTTCTGATAATAAAAAAGGAAGCGGAAGTTACGGAGCTCTTGAACATAATTTAACCTCGCTTTATTATATGCCCGATGTACCAAAAGAAGCTAAGCAATATATGATCCAGCAGCTCAAATCCACAAACGTTCATGAATTTTATCATACCGTTACACCATTAAATCTTCACTCTGAGGAGATAGGAAATTTTGATTTTAATAACCCTAAGATGAGCGAACATTTGTGGCTTTATGAAGGTGTGACCGAGTATAATGCGGATTATATTCAGCTTCGTGAAGGACTGACGAAAATTGAAGATTACGCAGGAGTAATTGATTCGAAACTGAACGGCGCGTCGAGATATAATGATTCACTTCCTTTTACCGAACTGAGCAAGGGAGCGCTGGATGTTTATGAGCCTCAATATAATAATGTATATGAAAAGGGCGCGCTGATCGGGCTGTGTCTTGACATTTTAATACGCGAACAATCAAACGGACAGCAGGGAATACAGGATGTGATCAATAAGCTTCTTGACAAATACGGTAAGGATAGATCTTTCCGGGATGAAGATCTGTTCAATGAAATCGAAGCTCTCACTTCGCCGGTAGTAAGAGATTTCCTTGACAAGTATGTTGCTGGACCAAACAGAATTCCCTACGAACAAATATTTGAGAAGATCGGATTTGAGGTTAAAAGAAAACCTTTTCAGGTTGTCGATGCCGGAGGACTTGAGATGGGTTTCAATCAGGAAAAATTCCGTTTGAAAATAGTCAAGATAGAACATCCTGATAATAAATTCATAGCCGAGCTCGGGGCAAAAGACGGAGATGAGCTTGTTTCAGTAGGCGGCAAACAAATAAACTTTCAAAACATGAGAGGTATCTTCGGCTCAGAAACAAATATTGTAAAACCCGGAGATACATTTGAGCTGGTAGTAGCAAGAATGGAAAACGGGAAGGAGAAACTTGTAACACTTAACGCGAAGATACAGAAGACAAAGACCGCTCACACTTTTGAAGTAGACCTGATTAATAAACTTTCGGATAAGCAACAAACGCTCAGAAAGGCGTGGCTCGGTAGTTAATTAAAAATTCTGGTGATCTACTTTATAAGTTCCATTTTTTTTGTATCCTGAAAATTTCCTGAGATCATTTTGTAAAAATAAACACCGCTCGGAAAATTGTTGCCGGCAAAGGTGAGATTATAATTCCCCCGCTCATATATCCCCTCAGCCAAAACAACCAGCTCTTTTCCTAAAGCATCATAGATCTTTATGGTCACACCTGTTCTTTCGGGAACACTGAAAACAATTTCTGTTTGAGGATTAAAAGGATTTGGAAAGTTCTGGCGAAGCATAAATGTTTCCGGAATACTTTTTCCCGGATCGTTTCCGGTCAGTGTGAAATTATCTATCCATACATTATCTGATGAACTCCCGAGCGGACCGCCATTTGTCAAATGATAATTGACTGCGAAGAAAATATTTTTTCCTGAAAACTGCGACAGGTCATAACTTTTTTTATGCCATGTGCCGGCAGGTCCGTCAACTTTAAAATGATCAATTAGAGTGAAACTGCTTAACAAAGTGTCAGTTGTTGAGACCCATATCTTTAGAGAGTCCTTGTAATTTTCATCTACAGCTCCGCACCAGAAAGAAATGCTGTCACCGGCAAGAATGCCTATAAGCTTCGAAGTTATAAGCCAGTCATCCGCGTAGTTTTTATAATTGACGTCATCAAAACTGAATTTAAAAAAATGATTCCCCTCCTGCGGATCCATGCTTACAGATTTTGCAAAAGTAAAAGAGCTGTATATTTCAGGAAGAGATGCTGATGAGTCATTATTAATTAAAGTCCAGCCATTGGAAAAAATATTTAATGATTCAAATCCTTCCTCCCACAAAATGCCCTGTGATAAAGAAACCCGGAATGATGATAAGAATAAAATTATAATTAAATATTTTTTCATTTTAAAATTTTTATACTAATCTGTATTTAGCATGAATATGAGATCTTAAGTATTTTGATCACTTCGAGTAAAAACTGCAAACCGTCCTGTACGGTTTTAATACCATCCGGAAGTTTTCCGGGTCCGTACGCTAAAGCATTTGCAAGACCGATCATATCCTCACCGAGATCGCTTAAGCTCTCATTTACATAGTATTCCTTGTCGCCCAGTACATCCGGCTGTCTTGGCTTCGTAACCGGCCAGGTGTCAGGAGATCGCGGTATCTTCCTGTTAAAAACATTCTCAAGTGTCTGTGAATTCAGATCCCTGTTCGTTAAATGTCCCAGTCCCCATTTGGCTGACATAGTTCTGATCACGGAAGTGTGAGTAAGCTCTTCATTAATGACCGTACCGCTGTTAATATATGGTGAAACAATAACCGCCGGAACGCGAATGCCCAGCCTGTTAAACTTAAAATTCATTTCAGTCACCGGCTGAGAGGTGTAGGGCGCAACTGCAAGCGGAGGCTGAACATGATCATATGTTCCTCCCGCCTCATCGAAAGTTATTATGAATAAAGTATTTTTCCAATTATTCCCTTTAGCGCTGTCTGAATTTTTTATAGCGTTGTAAACAGTATGAATTAATCTTTCACCGGGAGGGACACTTGACGGGAAAGTTAAATTTCCTACCAAAGGCGCGGGAGGATGTTCATCATTATGATAGAATATCATTCGCGGTTCTATGAATGAATATTTGGGAAGAAGTCCTTTCCTGCAGTCTTCAAGAAATGTATCGAAGCTGCAGATGTTGGAATGAGCATAATTTTTTAGGCTTTCATAATGAATGAGCAGTGACATTGGGAGTACATCTTTATAATCAAAATAAATTTTCCATGGAAGTCCCCGCTTCTGAAGCCGCTGAAAAATTGTTTCCTGTGTATTTGATATCCATTTCCCGTAGGGGGAATTTGTAACATAGCCACCTGAAGCTCCGCAGTTGAAGAAGGACCTGTTGCAGAATGTCTGGCTTGGAACGGCGCAATGCCAGTGGTCGCAGACAGCAAACCCCTGTGCCAGCGCGCTTATCACCGGGACTACATCCGGAGGAAAGCAGCTCATGATAATTTTGTATTCCGAGTATGTAGGAAGCCTGCCCTGCGTTGCTTTAAAATTATTCACATAATCCTGAAGAAAACCATTCATCGGATAATTCTTTGGCAAAGTATCAGGAAGATTAAATGGCGGAAACATTTCGCTTGCAGTAAGATACCTGTTGGTATCCGGGATCACTGTACCGAATAATGATGTATTGATATGCGGATACTCTTCCCCCGGATCGGGATTCGGATTATTCATAACAGAATCTTTATGAACCGGTACGCTTCCCATGAATGAAGAATCAGCGTAAGACGGGATCGGGTTTGAAAGACTTTTCCATGCGACACCTTCAAATTGCTGTCCTCCCGGTGGAGGATTCTCCGGTGTGTAAAGATAGCCCAGAACGTTATCGAACGAACGGTTCTCCATCATCAATACAACAACATGGTCAAAGCTATCAAGACCGCTGAGTTCCGCTCCTTTACTAATAAATGAAGGCAATGCTGAACCCAATGCACCAAGTGCTATAGAAGAACCTGTAAGTTTTAGAAAATCTCTGCGGGATAATTTCGAAAAGGGCATTCTTTGAATGGAAAATTAAGATACAATAACAAAAATTACTTTAAAATAAAAATTTCATTTCAAATAACACAAAGAACAAAAGCATGTTCAGAAATGATCTGAATGACTTACTTAGTTTTCTTTTCCATCATACCCATAAACTCACCGAACAAATATTTACTGTCATTAGGACCCGGTGAAGCTTCCGGATGATATTGAACTGACATTACCGGAAATTTTTTATGACGAAGACCTTCATTGGTACCATCGTATAGATTAGTATGAGTGATATCAATATTATTTTTATCGAGGCTCTTTTCGTCAACTGCGAAACCGTGATTTTGCGAAGTGATCTCTATCCTGTTCTTCAAATGATTTTTAACAGGATGATTTCCTCCGCGGTGACCGAATTTCAGTTTGTAAGTTTCACCCCCAAGAGCAAGCGCGATCAGCTGATGACCAAGACAGATACCAAACATCGGAATGTTGGCATCAATCAAATTCTTTGTATTTTCGATGCCATATTTCACAGCATCAGGATCACCCGGACCATTTGAAAGAAAAATACCATCAGGCTTGTAATCTAATATTTCTTTATAGTCTGATTCGGCATTAAACACATTTATCTCAACATCAAATTTCAGGAACTCGCGAAGAATATTTTTTTTATTTCCGAAATCATAAAACGCTATTTTATATTTAGGGTTTTCCGATTTAAGAAAATAATTATTTTTAGTACTTACTTTTTTAACGAGATCAAGACCTGTCATTGAAGGATAGGTCAAAACTTTTTCAAGAAGTTTTTTTTCACTCAGTTTTTCATTTGTGATCATTCCCCGCATTGCTCCCTGGCTGCGGATCATTTTTGTAAGAGCACGCGTATCAATTCCTGAAATTCCTACTGTCTTATTTTTTATCAGAAAGTCTTCAAGTGATTTAAGTCCTTCAAAATTACTCCACTCATCTTCATAGTTTCCGACCACCAGTCCCTTTACATGAATTGTTTCCGATTCAATATCAATGTCGTTGGTCCCGTAATTTCCTATGATAGGGTAGGTCATGATAACTATCTGACCGTAATAGGAAGGATCAGTCAGGATCTCCTGGTAACCTGTCAGTGATGTATTGAAAACAACCTCACCTGAGGAAGAACATTTATATCCGAAGATATCTCCTTCGAATATTTCACCGTTTTCTAATATTAATTTCCCTTTTTCCAAAAATTATTTTTAATTTGCGACTGCCGTTACCTCAGATACTTATCCAGAAACTTCAGCTTCGATTCAAATACCTTGATCTGATTTGACACTTTAGTGTACCCATGACCCTCATCCTCAAGCAGAATATATTCTACAGGTTTATTTTTTTCTTTAAGCTTATTGACTATCTGCAATGATTCATCCTCAACCACTCTTGGATCATGCTTTCCCTGGACCACAAGTAACGGACAATTAATATTGTCAACAAAATTTATTGGTGATCTTTCGATGAGCATTTCTTTATCATTTAGGACATCTCCGATCAGAAGCGCTACCCCGCTTTTCCAGTGTTCAGGAACAGAATTGACGAACGTAAAAAGATTCGCCGGACCAAATATGTCGATCGCACATTTCCAGATCTCGGGAGCTTTTGTGATACAGGTCATTGTCATGAATCCTCCGAAACTTCCTCCCACAACAGCAATTTTTTTCTCATCTACATAACCCGACTTTTTCAGATAATCGACACTGCCTAATACATCTTTGAACTCAGCTCCTCCCCAGTCTTTGTAGATCATTTTTTGAAATGTTTTTCCATAACCTGTGCTTCCTCTGAAGTTGGGAGCAATCACAATATATCCGGCATTTACCATCACCTGCACATACTTGCTGAAGTTGTGCATCTCCTGATGTTCAGGTCCTCCGTGCGGCCACACTATCGCCGGATTCTTCCTGTCTTTCTTTAAGCCTCTTGGTACATAAAATAAAGCATGTATCTTCAAACCGTCGAAGCTTTTATAAAAAACATCCTTAGGTTTTGTCAGTCCTTTTTTTGATACTCCTCCGACCAGCGAATTGGTGATCTGTTTTGCAGTCTCCTTTTTAAGATCATAAATAAAAATATCTCCCGGGCTTAAAGGATTATCGCTCAGAAAAATTATTCTTTTATTATCTTTTGTAAACTTTAATTCAGTATAATTCCCTTTTGGAAGCTTCAGTTTACGAACCTTCCCTGTTTTCATATTCATTAATTTGGGAGTATTGCTGCCGTTAATGTTTGTGGTCCATAACAGGAAATTATGATCCGCAGAAAATTTAAAACCCGTAATGTCCCATTTTTCCTTTATTATCCATTTAGATTTTTGTTTCTTAATATCATAATACTTTAAGCCTTTGAACTCCCTGCACTCATCCGAAACAAAATAAAATCCCCCTCTCTTCCGATCAAAATTAGTGCCGGCATTAAAGACATTAATGCTGATGTCATGTTCGGTGGTGTTTATTAATGTGTCTTCCTTTGTGTCATAAAGTAAAATGTCCAGATTAATATTCCCGTAAAATTTCTGAAAGGTGATGTATCTTTCATCAGGGCTCCATGCGTCAGCGTGAGCCGGATAAACATCATCAAATTGTTGAAGCAGTTTATTTTCACCTGTACCCATGTCCTGAATATAAACATCAAAATTATATTTCAGTCTTTTGTTGGTGGAGAATAAAAATTTATTCCCTTTCTTATTGAACTGGTGAAAGAAACATTGTGAATCTTCAAATCCCTTTGTAAGTAAAGTTACTTCACCTCCGTCTTCAGGCATTTTAAAGATCTGAAGGTTTTCATTCCCGTTTATATCGCTCAGAAAAAATAATTCCTTTGATACAGGACTATGATAAATGTGCCTGACAGAATCTTTCCATGTGGAGATCTGATCTGTCCATCCGCCTTCTACCGGAATGGACCATATCTGCGGAGTACCTGAGGTGTTGGTTATGTAAAATATTTTCTTGTCGTTTGTTGATACAGTGAAACCAAAAATTGTTCTTATTGAAAAAAATTTTTCTACAGGGTACTTCTGTATTATATTCAATTATGCGGGTTTAATTTATTCAGAATTTAAAATTAACATAACGTTTTTAAATTTTTTTTTTAAGTCTAAAAAATTACAAATCCATTTAACACTTGCATCAGGATTGTAATACTTTGTTTTAAGAAATTTTTATTACTAACAATTTTGCAATACTATTTTTAGTTTGAAAAGAAAATTTTAATCATCATTAGAACTTGTTTGGATAAAAAGACAAACCTTTGTATTCACGGACATTTCTACCAGCCTCCCCGGGAAAATGCCTGGAGCGGAGAGATCGAGCCTCAGCCTTCCGCTGCGCCGTTCCATGACTGGAATGAAAGAATTTTACAGGAGTGTTATAAGCCGAATTCTGAAGCGATAATTGTAGATGTACATGACAATGTCATAAATCGGATTAACAATTACGAATATTTTAATTTTGATTTCGGACCGACACTGCTGAGCTGGATAAAAAATAAACATTCGAAAACATATGAACGAATTATTGCTGCAGATAAGAAAAGCGCAGCAGACCATAATGGACACGGGAATTCAATTGCAATGGTTTACAGCCATCTCATCCTGCCTCTTGCAAACAGAAGAGATAAAACAACCCAGGTAAAATGGGGAGTTGCCGATTTCAGATTTCATTTCGAAAGACAGCCCGAAGGGATCTGGCTTTCTGAAACTGCTTGCAATGAAGAAACGATAGATGTACTTATTGAAGAAGAGATCAAGTATATCATACTGGATCCTTCACAGGCAGCATCAGTCAGAAAAGGGCAGCGCGGTAAATGGAAAGATGTCTCACAGGAAAGTATCAATACCGAAATTTCTTACAGGTGTTATTCCGGAAGCTCTAAAGAAAAGTTCATAAATATTTTTTTTTACAACGGGCCTCTTTCAAAGAACATTGCCTTTGATGATCATATCTATGACTCGCGGAGACTTCTTAACAGACTTGAACAGATCCCCGTCTCCGATTCAAAAACAGATCACCTTGTCAGCGCGGCAATAGACGGTGAAACATTCGGACATCACAAGAAATACACTGAAAGAACCATGTCATATTTTTTTTCCGAATTGGTACCTGAGTCAAAATTTCAGCTCGTGAACTTCGGAGAATATCTTTCTTCGCATCCGTCTGTGTGTGAAGTAAAATTGAAAACAGGAATTCAAAACGAAGGTACATCCTGGAGTTGTCCTCATGGTGTCGGCAGGTGGAAGGAAAACTGCGGCTGCGGAAGCACACCCGAACACCCGAGCCAGGAATGGAGAAGACCTCTCCGTGAAAGTCTTGACCTGCTCAGGGATAAACTCGCTATTATGTATGAAGAGAAAGGCCGGGAATATTTTAATGATGTCTGGTCAGCAAGAAATGAATACATAAACGTTATTTTAGACAACAGTATTGAGAGCAGGGAAAAGTTTTTTTATTTCAACTCCCGGCGATTCCTGGATAAGAATGAAACAGAGATGAGTATTAAATTGCTGGAAATGCAAAAGTTTTCTATGTTAATGTTTACAAGCTGCGGATGGTTCTTCTCTGACATACACGGCATCGAGACGATTCAGATATTACAGTATGCAGCCCGAGCGATCGAACTGGCTAAAGAAATTTCAGATGAGGATCCGGAAGATGAGTTTTTAGAAATACTTGCAGAAGCAAAAAGTAATTCAAAGGAATTTGAAAACGGAAGAGATATATACATGAATGTAGTCAAAAGGAAAATTGAGTAAAATTTATTGATAGAATTTGATATTATTGTAATCCCACGACTTTTAGTCGTGGGATTGTAGAGATGAGAGAGGCACCATTTTTAATGGTGCCGGATTTTTTTTGAAAATTTAAATTGCACATTATGGGACATTCAAACACTAAGATATGGATTCATACAGTTTTTGGAACAAAGGACAAATTACCTTTGATTAGCGAACAACTTGAGAAAGTACTTCATTCTAAAATAATCTCAGATATGCAGACAGGAATGAAATGTCCGGTTGAGATGATAAACGGGACAATGAACCATCTACACATACTGTTCTTACAAAATCAGAATTACTCTTTAAAAGATATCTTGAAAAACATAAAGGGCGAAACATCTCATTGGATAAATCAAAATAACCTAACCGAAGCAAAGTTTTCATGGCAGATATCATATGCCGCTTTTTCTGTAAGCCAATCTAATGCAAAATCTGTTGCAAGGTATATTTCCAATCAGAAGGAGTTTCATAAAAAAGTATCATTTACAGATGAGTATAACATGTTAATCAAAAAGCATGGAATAAATGTTTAAAAACCGTTAAAACGGTTTTTAAACATTTCATCAGCTCACGATTAAAATCGTGAGCCAAAAAAATCAAACTAAAACTCTTGGACTACAGCAGTCTGCTAAATTCCCGGTCATCGGAGAAATGGAAACGGATAGGGATCAACCGGCGCGCAGGCATTGCGCTGCCGTTGTTTTCCGTGTATTCCAAAAACAGTATCGGCATAGGCGAGATCCCGGATCTAAGATCACTGATCGACTGGTGCCGCAAAAATAGTATCTCGATCATTCAGCTTCTTCCTTTGAATGAGGTTGGATATGACTACTCCCCTTATAACGCGCTCAGCACATTCGCGCTCGATCCAATGTACCTTTCAATACACAAGCTTAGAAAGGCCGAACTGAAACCTTTTCGCCAGGAGATCAGGGAAATTAAAAAACAATTTCCGAAGGGCAATGAAAGAGTAAATTATGAAATAAAAAATGTGAAGCTTAATTTACTAAAAAGAATTTTTGAAACTGTTGATCATTCTGAAATAAAAAAATTCCGGGAGTTTGTTAAAAAAAATATCCACTGGCTTCGTTACTATTCATTGTTCAAAATTTTAGCCGAAAAAAATTCAAACAGAAGCTGGCTGGAATGGGATTTAAAGTATAAATATATTTCATCACTGAGCGCGGAAAAAATTCTGAAGAATCATACAGATGATGTAAATTTTATTTATTGGCTGCAATGGCAATTGTATGAACAGCTTGTAACCATTAAACGATATGCCGGTCATAACAATATCTTTTTAATGGGAGACCTTCCCTTTCTTGTTTCCAGAAACAGTGCTGACGTCTGGGCGTACAAAAATTATTTTAAGCTATCACTCTCATCGGGTGCTCCTCCGGATATGTATTTTTCAAGAGGACAGAGGTGGGGGATGCCGCCTTATGACTGGGATAACATTGCAGCTGATAAGTACAGTTACATTAGGGAGAGACTTAAGTATGCGGAAAATTTTTTTGACATGTTCCGGATCGATCACTTCATCGGATTGTTCCGGATCTGGACGATCGATCTGAAAATCCCGGAAGAGTATATGGGTTTGTACGGAAAGTTTGATCCTGAAGAAGAACACCATTGGGAAGAGCACGGAAGAAAGATACTGAATGTAATAAATGACAGCACGTCAATGCTTGCGTGTGCAGAGGATCTGGGAACTGTGCCCGATTGCTCGGAAAAAGTTTTAAAGGAATTTGGCATAACAGGGATCAATGTTCAGCGCTGGGAAAAAAAATCGAAGGGCAGATTTGAATTTTTATCGCCGGAAGAATACAGGATCAATTCTGTCTCGACAGTTTCAACACATGACTCCAGTTTTCTTCCCTCCTGGTGGAAATGTGAAGCAGGCACAATTGATGAATATTCCTTCGGACAAATTTGTGAACGAAAGGACATCAGGGATCAGAAATATTCTTATCTCCTGAAAAATTTGTTTGATGAGAACTTTAGTGTTAAAGGCAGGCTGCTTTGGAAAAAAGAAATTTCAAATGTTTATGTGTTGCTTGAATTTTTACAAATGAATTATGAACATGCAAAAGATTTCATAGATATGTATTTGTCAAGCTATGGTGAAAAAGATAAGTTCTGGAGATATCTTGCTTTACCGGGTAAACATGATCAGCTTCCATCAGTCAAATTAATGAACGGTTCATTGAAGAGTGTAAACAGCACAAGCTCGGTATTCAGTATTCAGCTTCTTATTGAATACTTATATCTTGATAAAAATATTCTGGAAAATTATAACGGATGGGATTACAGAATTAATTTTCCGGGTACTTCGGATAAGATCAACTGGTCGATCATATTTCCTGTTGCACTGGAAAATTTAAAGGAGATGAGTATCAATGAAGACATTAAAAAAATTATCTCAATTACAGGCAGAGCAGGTTCATAAACTTATAAAACTAATTATTCCTGAATTTTCTGAAAGCGAAAAAATGCTGTCTCATATAACTTACAACATCGGAGTAAATAATTTTGAAAAAAGAAATTACCCTGCTTTTGCATTCGACATTTTCCTTTGAAAGAGGATAATCGGGAGTATCACTGAGTCCGAATTGTTTTGGCTTTCTTACTTCAGGATCCGGAAAGAAAGCTGTCCCGAAGATCCAGTCCCACATAGCCAGCTTAGTCCCGTAATTATTTTCGAACTCTTTGCCGCCGTCATCGGAGTGATGCCATCTGTGCATTTCAGGACCATTAATAAAATACTGAAGCTTTCCCAATCTCACGTCAATATTTGAATGAATAAACATTCCCCAGACCGCGCTGATCATACCTTTATATATGGCAACTTCCGGAGCCGCACCAAGAAGAATTATAGGAGCGAACTCGACTGTCTGGTTGATAAGTATTTCAAATGAATGAGATCTTGCTCCTGAAAGCCAGTCAACTGTTTTTGGAGAATGATGAGCTTCGTGAGTTCTCCATAGAATCTTATTCTTATGCTGAAGCCTGTGGAACCAATAGATATAGAAATCATGTGTCACGACAAAAAATAAAACCTGTACCCACACAGGCCAGTTTCCGATCAGACTGAACTCATAGAAGTTTGTATTATATTTGATCCAGTTTAAAAATCCGAAAATGATCAGACCGAGCAGGTAGCTTTGGACAATGGAATACAACACTATATCATTAAAGAATCCTTCACG
>JBDTLQ010000002.1:0-29529 GCA_039934715.1 Ignavibacteria bacterium
GAGCCCACAACGGTTTTCAAGACCGCCGCATTCAACCACTCTGCCATCTCTCTGTTTAATTACAAGTTACGAATTACGAGTTACAAATTAAAGAAAGAAATTCGTGAATTATTGAAATGCTAATAACTTGCAATGGTTTTTTGCTGGTATTAAATTTAGTCATGACTCTATGTGTGAAAATATTCTTGATAATAATTATCAGTGTAAAGATATCTTATTCACAATCAGAATTGGATGAAACAATTCCCGGGAAGAAATTTCTTACGGATGTAAGAATTTCTGCAGGTGCCGGTTACGGATTTACAAACGGCACAAAGCTCGCCACTTTAAATTTCCAGTCGTTATTATTCAGGAGATTAAACGGCACGATCGGATTTGATTACTATTTCATAAAGGACAAAGAGGAAAGACAATTGAAAAATATATTTGCTCCAACATTATTACTATCTTATAATTTTGGTACGGATAAAGAAGGCAATGAACTTCTTCTCGGTGCGGGAATTAGTTTTGAAAATACTGAAAGACTCCGACCTCTTATTTCTTTAAAGGGAAATCTGTATCTCAAAAATTCTTTTTACCTCGGACTTGAGATCAGACAGCCGTTCTTAGAATCAGTTCCAATAGGATCACAACAGTTAGGTATTTTTGTTACACCTTTTATCGGGGTCAATCTCTTTTACAGAATAATCAATTAGATAAACATGGTGAAAGTACTCTGATAAACTGGATAACATTATTATAGCAGATCACAATATCATTAAGATTGACAAAAGAATCCCCGTTCAGATCTGTCGCGATATGGTTTTCATATATAAAGCTTTGTGAATCATTACAGATCAGTATCATGTCACGCAGGTCTATTTGTCCCGACTGATCAACATCCCCGCTGTAGATACAAAATCTTTCGCCGACTACACTGAGATTTTTTCCATAAGCCTGAGCATCTGAAATTGTAAAATCATAATCATAAACCGACCCGTTTCCCGAAATTATTATCCCGCTGTCTTTACTCCAGGTTTCCAATGCGTTAAGATGTTTTAAGGATAAATAGTAATATCCGGCTCCCGTATTAAAAAACCGGAACTGTCCTGTAAGTGAAACGGAATCTATCAATGATTTCGCCGAATCAACAATCTCATACGGAAAAGACGTCTGCCTGATATACGCGGTCAAAGAATCAGCTCTTGAGAGTTGTCCTGGAGAAGTTAGATACATGCCCTCAATTATAGTTTTGATATTTATATTTACCGAAACAGTATCGGGATCATTTATCGGAACCTCATCAAAAGTAAGTGCGGCAAGTCCACTGGCATTTCTTATCCAGGGTCCGTTATAAATTGTCGAACCGTTTGACGCGTACATGTCAGGGATGTACGAAACAAAAGTCGCGGAAGTTGATGATCTTAAATTCAAAAACAAAGTGTCACCTGACAGTGAAACTGATGTTATCATTCCGCTTGAGAAGCCCGGTACTTTGTTCAGATAAAAATAATTTTTTATTGAATTGCCAAGAGAGTCGGCAGGGACAGCAGCCGGAGCGGAGCAGTCAAATAGCACTGCTATTTTTGACCGTGACGTATCAGTAAAAATCGCTTTCCGTATATCAGGCGGTTTCAGAGAAAGTGTGTCTGTCGATCCGTAATACAATGGACCGATCCGTTTAAATAAAATATCCGCGAGCTGCTGGTAACCTTTGTAATGGTAATGACAATTGCTGCTTGGCGCTCCTAAAAAATATCCTCCGATGCCCGCGGTTGAGATCATCTGAACATCCGGATATGTCGACTGAAATTTTCTCTGAGTCTCTCTCAGCTCCTGAGCGAACGCGGATGTGCCGTTGCATGCAAGGGGTCTTACCTGCATGACAAATATTTTATCTACTCCGGGATAATCTGTTTTCCACGAGTGGTACAGGGAATCAAATTTATTTGCATAACTTAAATACGCAGGGGACACTACATCACTTTCTCCCTGATACCAGAATATAGATTTTATTTCTGAAGCCAATCCGGATTTCTGAACCCTGTATAATGTCTTTCCATAAATTGATGAAGAATCCGTCGGGTTGGAATTTTTACGCTGATGTAAACTAATGCCTGAAGAATGAACTGCTCCGTTTATAATGCACGTCGGGATTGAGCAGCTGTCCAGTATATTTTTTTGCAGCCACATTCCCCATACACATACATTGCGGGGCTGCTGCTGCGAGAGTGGATTGTAGCCATTGTATTTCGCTGACGATCTCGCCCACAAAGTATCTTTTTTTGAATAGCTGTTCCAGTTTGTGTTGGCGGTCTGAACGCCGAATGTCCTGCAGTATTCACTGCTGAATGAAACATTGGTATCGGCTGTCTGCGCATTTGATTGTCCCAGTATAAGATATGTATCACCCGCAACAAGTGAATCCGCAAAATCAATCAGAACAGTAGTTGAACCGCTATTCAGATAGGTCTTTGTACTGTACTCGTTTAACTCCGCTTTTATTCTATGGGTAATATAAAAGTCAGCGATCGTATCATTGAAAAATAAGGATTGTGATTTCCGAAGCAGGTAGATCCCGTCGCGGTATAATTCTACATAAATGGAATCATACCCTTTTGAATTTACCGAACCGGAAAAAATTACATCAGCGCTGTCATCACTTTCTCTTGCAAACAATTGCATGGTAACCGGCTTGATGTTCCATGTCACCGGGTGTCCTGGTGTGTGGGCGGAGATCGTATTGATCAACACTATTGATCCGCAGGTGAAGAAATAAATAATCAGTAAAAATTTTTTCATTAACGAATGATAAATTTGAACTAAGAGATTTAATCTTCCGGTTTGGGGACTTTACAGTCCGGAGATCTGCCTTTAATTATTTTCTAATAATTTTTTTTAATGTAAAATTAAAAATTTAAAATTCTGAATTTTATATCACGTGTTTCTTCCTCAAAATTATCTATGATAAATTTTCCTATTCTCGTTCTCCGCAGTGTCTTCAGATATGCGCCGGTACTAAGCTTTTGTCCGAAATCATTTGCAATGGTCCTTATGTATGTTCCCTTACTGCTTGAAATTCTGAAATACAGTTCTGTTTCACTGATCCTTTTAATATCGAATTCTGAAATAATTATTTTCCTCGGCTTCCGCTCAATCTCTCTCCCTTTTCTTGCCAACTTATACAACGGCTTTCCTTTGTGCTTTACAGCTGAATACATCGGAGGCATCTGATCGGTTTCTCCCAAAAAACTTTTCCTTACATTTTCAATTTCTTCCTCCGAAACATTCAGACTCTCTACTATCTCTTCTTCTTCACTTTCAGTATCAAAGCTTTTTGTCCTCGCTCCGATCCTTATAATTCCTTCATATTCTTTATCATGCTCAATATATTCATTAATTATTTTTGTCTTTTTTCCCGAGCATAAGATCAGAAGGCCCGTCGCCTTTGGATCAAGTGTTCCTGAATGTCCGATCTTTCTGATATCAAAATCCTTTTTAAAAATTCTGACGATGTCCGCGCTTGTGAAATCCAGAGGCTTGTCCACCAGGAAAAGACTGTCGCTGTATCTTGTTACTTCTTTATCGGGCATTTATTATAAAAAATCCCCGCACGATCACATTTGAACGTTTGGGGAATTCAAAAGATTATTGGATTACGAAAACTAATTTTTGAAAATTTTATAAGGTCAGCCGGGGATCAGCCTTTTACATCTTCCCCCTTTTGGATCTCATTCAGGAGCTTCTGCATCTTATCAGCGTACTCTACAGTATCATCATGGTAAAATGCAAGGTCAGGCATATACTTTAGTATGATATGTTTTGCTAAAATATACCTGATGTGTTTTTTCTTGCTTGTAATTTTTTCAAGGCACTTATCAATTGGTTCTTTATTTCCGAGAAAGCTGAGATATACTTTCGCCAGCTTCAGATCAGGCGACATTATTACTTTGGAAATTGTAACAAGTCCCAGTCCGCTTATCTCAGACAGATCCTTTGACATTGCAGTGTTAAGCTTATGCTTTATCTCTTCGGCAACTTTTTCCGTTCTTACTGACATCTCTAATATTTATGATGTAACCAGTTTACGTTTTGTCTCTACAATTTTATAACCTTCTATAATATCACCGACTTTAACGTCGTTGAAATTTTCCAGTCCGATACCACATTCATATCCGGATTCAACTTCCCTTACGTCATCCTTTACTCTCTTCAATGAAGAAATTCCCCCGTCAAAGATAACAAAGCCTTCACGCAATAATCTGACCTTGTTGTTTCTTGTGATCTTACCGTCAAGAACATAGCATCCCGCGATCAGTCCTATCTTAGGAACTTTGAATATCTGCCGTACTTCAACAGTCGCCGTCACCTCTTCGGAAATATCAGGAGCCAGCATTCCTTCAAGAGCATGTTTGACTTCATCAATAAGATTGTAGATAATATTGTATAATCTTATATCAATATTATTTTTCTCCGCCAGCTTTCTCGCGTTAAGATTTGGTCTTACATTAAATCCGATAACTATAGCGCCTGATGCCTCGGCAAGAAGAATATCCGACTCGCTTATCGAACCGACCGCTTTGTGAATTACGGATACACGGGTTTCGTTAGTCGTGAGCTTGTGCAATGAATCCGCGAGCGCTTCAGCTGAACCGTCGGTATCTGCTTTAAGTATGATCTTAAGCTCAACCTGTTTTCCTTCCTGTATTTGTTTAGATATGTCATCTAGAGTTACAAACTTAACCTGTCTGAAATCCTGTTCACGTCGAAGCTGCTGTCTCTTAAGCGAAATTGCCTTTGTATCTTTTTCAGACTCAAGTACTACGAATGTATCACCTGCCTGTGGTACGCCGTCAAATCCAAGTACTACAACAGGTGATGAAGATTTTGCTTCTTCTATTTTATGATCCCTCTCATCAAACATTGCTCTTACTTTTCCGCTGTAAATTCCCGATACAAATGAATCCCCGATCTTCAATGTTCCCTTCTGAACAAGAACTGTTGCTAGCGGTCCTTTTCCCTTATCAAGCTTCGCTTCAAGTACAACACCTCTTGCTTCTTTATTCGGGTCCGCTCTTAATTCAAGTATCTCGGCTTCAACTAATATTTTTTCCAGCAACGTGTCAATGTTCTTTCCCTGTTTGGCTGAGATCTCAACCGACTGATATTTACCGCCCCATTCTTCAACAAGGATGTCTTTATCAGAAAGCTGCTGCTTTATTCTTTCGGGATTTGATTCGGGCTTATCAACTTTATTGATCGCGATAACAATAGGCACACTTGCTGCTCTCGCGTGATTGATGGCTTCAACTGTCTGCGGCATCACACTGTCATCCGCGGCGACAACAAGTACAACTATATCCGCTGCCTGACCGCCTCTTGCTCTCATCGCTGTAAAAGCTTCGTGTCCCGGTGTATCAAGAAATGTAATTTCTTTTCCCGAATCAAGCTTGACTTTATAAGCTCCGATGTGCTGTGTAATTCCGCCTGCCTCTCCCGCAACTACATTCGCCTTTCGTAAATAATCCAGCAATGATGTCTTTCCATGATCAACGTGTCCCATTACAGTCACAACCGGCGCTCTCTCGATAAGTTCGTCTTCATTATCAGGCCTTTCCTCAAGGATCTCTTCTTCATACTCTTTTTGAAACTCAACCTGATATCCGAAATCACCTGCTATAAGTTCTATAATATCCTTTTCAAGTCTTTGATTGATCGAGATCATTATCCCCAGCTTGAAACAGGTCTTAATTATTTCATTAGCATCTACTCCCATTATATTCGCAAGCTCAGCGGTTGACTGGTATTCATTCACTTTAAGAATATGTTTCGTTGCCTCCTTTAATTCCTGTATCTTTTTTTCTTCTTCAATTCTTTCCTTCTTCTTTCTTCTTCTTGCAAGACTTCTTGCGGATGATCCCGTATCATCATCGAGCTTTGCGAACGTGTCCCTAATCGCTTCATCGATCTCCTTTTGAGTAGCGTCTTTTGCACGATGTCCTTTTTCAAGCTTGACCCTTCTTCTTCTTTCCTGTTCAGTCTCAGCTTTCTTTTTGTCCTTACCCTTATCCTTAAATCTTCTGTCATCACCAATTCTTGTCGGAAGCTTTGCACGTGTAAATGTCTTATCCGCCTCGCCTGCAGGTTTAGCCGGTCCGCCTTCCGTTGCCGGTCTTGGCTTCTTCTTAATATCTGTTATGCTGACCTTTTCGTAAGTTCCTTTTTTATTTCTGTCAAAAGGCCGTGGTCTGTTGCTGTCATATGGCTTGCGAACATCTCTTGATGGCGGTCTTGTATCAGAGCCTGACGGTTTTGTCTCACCCGGTTTTTTGTCTGTTGCAATTTCTTTTTTTTCTGCCGCAATATTTGGTGCAGGAGTGTCTTCTTTTTTTACGACCTTATTGGTTGGTGCGGAAGGTTCTTTTTTCTTTGCTGCCCGCTCTTCAAATTCTTTTCTTGATTTTATTTTTGTTTTGTCATCAGAGCTCTTTGAAGCTGCCTTCTTTTCTTTCTCTTTATCCTTTTGATCCTTAATTATTTTTTCTCTTTCCTTATAGGCTTCAGCTTCCTGTATTTTTTTTGCTTCTTCTTTTAACCGGTTCTCTTCTTCAATGATCAGTTTGGCGCGCTTTTCTTCTTCGACCTTTTGTATCTTTTCTTCTTCCTGACGGATCTGATCCTGAGCATCGGAAATATCCACGTGATACATCTTCACAAAATCAACCGACTTCTTTAATCTCTTGTCCTCTTTTTCAATATCTTTCTTAAAATGCCCGTATACTTTATCAACCACATCCATTTCCAGTGTAGTGTTAATAGTAGCTTCCACTCCTATTGTCTTCAGATAATCCAGCAGATCATCCTTCGAAATATTGATGTCCCTTACTATCCCGATTATTTTTTGCTTCTTTATTTTTGTGTCAGTACCCTGCATTCTGTTTTTTATTTTCTAAAATTGTATTTGTATTTTCTGAATGAAATTTTATTACTCGTCATTTGTTTTTTCACCATCATTTACTTCAACTTCTTCATTTGTCTCTTCACCATCATCCTCAGCTTCGGGTTCCTCTTTTTCCTCAGCTTCTCTCACTACATCGATCTGATAGCCTGTTAATTTCGATGCGAGCTTTATATTCTGACCGCTCTTTCCGATTATAAGACTGATTTGATCTTCATCTGCGTGGATCTTCGCGATCTTATTCTGATTGTCAAGATAGATATCATTCAGCTTTGCCGGTGATAAAGCTCTTGCAATATACAACGCCGGATCCTCCGTGAAATTAATTACGTCAATGTTTTCATTACTGAGTTCACGGACTATCGAGTGGATCCTGATTCCTTTCATTCCGACACATGCACCTACTGCGTCTATCCTGTCATCATTGGAGGTAACTGCAATCTTTGCTCTTTCACCGGGTTCACGCGCAATGCCTCTGATATCAATTATACCGTCATAGATCTCGGGTATCTCAAGTTCAAATAATTTGTACAGAAACTGTTCGTCAGCTCTTGAAACTATTATGAGCGGCGGACCGGATTGTCTCTTCTCAATGCTCTTTACAATTGCTCTTGTCGTATCTCCCTTCTTATATCTTTCTTTGGGGATCTGCTCGCCTTTTGGAAAAATAACTTCATTTCCGTTATGGATAAGCAAGATGGATGTTGGCTTGATCTGGTATATTTCTCCGACAAGAATTTCCCCGACAATATCTTTATATGTATTATATGTAATTTCTTTTTCTATCTCTCTTATCTTCTGGTTAAGATTCTGTTTCAGATTGATAACCATCCTTCTTCCGAATTCTTCAGTCGGGATCTCCTCAACGTACTCATCGCCAACAGCAAACACCTCACCTGATTTTTCCTTTGCGGTATCAACATCAATCTCAACGTTAGGATCTTTTACTTCATCGACCACTATCTTATATAAAAATATTTCAATATCACCTTTTTCCATGTTGACAACGATCTCGAAGTTGGATTCAAGCCCGTATTTTTTTTCCATCATTTTCTTAAAAGAATCTTTTACAACACTTGAAAGAATATCCCTGTCAATATTCTTTTCCTTTGCCATCATTGAGAAAGCATCAACTATTTCTGATTTCATTTTATTTCTTTAATTGTTTTATTTTTTTGAAAAACTGATTTTTACTTTTAAATTTTTAATATCTTTAAATTCAATTACCCTCATCCCGGAGATGATCTTTTTGTTTTTTTCCTTATGAAGTATCTCAAGTTCAATTGTACCATCGCCGTCTTCTGAAATACCAATGAGCCTTCCTTCCAATATTTCCGCGTTCATCAATTCAATTTCAAGTATCCGGTCCTTGTGTTTGTAAAGCTGCCATATGAATTTAACCGGCCTGTCAGTACCGGGTGATGATACTACAAGGTTCGCAAGATTACTGTCGCTTAACTTTGTATCAACAACATTATTCAAATCCTTGCTTATACTGACCAGATCGTTAAAGATAATTCCGTCCCTATTATCAACAAATATTTCAAGAACAGTCGTCCCTCTCTCACCTCTTAATATAGTATCGATGACCTTATAATCCGTTTTCTCAAAAAACTCTTCTATAACGGATTGTAGTTCGTTTTCATTTTCCATAAAAAAAAAGTGGGTTTCATCAACCCACCATCTATCTTCATTAAAATCAGTTACAATTTACTCTATATCATTTAAAAATACAAGGTAAACTTTGTCGAAGTCGTAATCTGGGGTTGCCTTACATTAAAGGTAACCTTTAGACGATCAATCAATAGATCATTGACTTAAAATTATTGCAGCTCCCGTGTAAAACACTTTTAAAATCTATATTCAATAATATCTTTTTTCTCTATATTACAAACTACAAACTAAATTTTCATAAATTAAAAGCATTGTCCGTAACTTATCAGCCGCTGTCAAGAAAATTCTATCTGAGAGACTCGGTAACTGTATCAAAGGAATTGTTGGGAAAAGTAATAGTAAGGAGGGCGGGGAAAAAGATCCTTGCAGCAAAGATCGTCGAGACGGAAGCTTATTTTGGAGATCATGATCCGGCTTCACATGCATATCAAAAGATCACTCCGAGAAATAGGGTAATGTATGAACAAGGAGGATTGGTATATGTCTATTTTATTTACGGAAATTATTATTGCTTTAATGTCGTATGTGATAAGAAAGGTCTGGGAAACGCGTCATTGATCAGAGCGGTCGAACCGGTCGAAGGAATTGAGATAATGAAAAAGTTAAGAGGCGATGTAAAAAATATTCACGAATTAACCAACGGTCCGGCAAAGCTTTGTATGGCGATGGACATTGACAAGAAATTGTATGGCAATGATCTTACAAAATCCGGGAGTGTTTTTATTTCAAAACCCCTGACGAAGGAAAAACCGGAGATCATTACAACAAAGAGAATTGGCCTTAATGTAGGTATAGATTTTCCATACAGATTTTTTATAAAGGACAACCCGTTCGTAACAAAGCATAAATTTAATAATGAAGTAATTTTAACATAGCAGTTAGAGGTAATTGAATTTATTAAAAATTAAAATATGAAAATAAAATTCTGCGGTGCCGACAGAACAGTGACCGGCTCACAACACCTGCTTGAAGTCAACGGAAAGAAGATTTTACTCGACTGCGGTTTATATCAGGGCAAAAGAGAAGATGCCTACGACGTGAACCGGAGCTTTCTATTTGATCCGCAGGAACTTCATTGCGTAGTGCTTTCACACGCGCATATTGATCATTCGGGAAACCTTCCCTCGCTTTATGCGAAAGGATTCACCGGGACAATATATTCAACAACAGCTACCCGAGACCTTTGCTCTGTAATGCTTCTTGACAGCGCACACATCCAGGAAAAGGATACGGAATACATTAATAAGAAAAGAGTAAAGCATAACCTTGCTCCATACAAACCGCTTTACAAAATGGATGACGCGAAAAATGTCCTGAGGTTTTTCAAGACAATGTCATATAGAAAGAAATTTTTCATTGAAGGTACGGATGAAAAGGTGTTAGTGGAATATTTTGATGCGGGTCATATTCTGGGTTCGGCAATGATGGTACTGGAAATAACTGAGGGAAGTAAAAAATTCAAACTTGCGTTTACGGGAGACTTAGGAAGACCCGGACTGCCGATATTAAATGATCCGGAATTTATCGGAAACGTAGATTACATTATTTCCGAGTCAACTTACGGAGGAAGGACGCATGACAAATCAAATTTAATGGAAGACCAGATTGGATCTGTATTGAAGGAAGCGATCGCAAAAGGCGGGAAAATTATTATTCCTGCATTCAGCCTGGGAAGAACGCAGGAAATCATTTATGCTCTTTCAAAACTTTTTGATAAAGGCATTATTCCAAGAATACCGATCTTTGTTGACAGTCCCCTTTCCATAAAGGTGACCGATATATTCAAGCTTCATCCCGAATGTTATGACGAAGAGTTCGCAAAGATGATACTTGAAGGAAAGGAAATATTTGAGCTTCCGAATTTAAAATACATACAGGATGTAGAAGAGTCAAAAAAACTTAATTCTTTTAATGAATGCTGTATCATAATTTCTGCGTCAGGTATGGCCGAGTCAGGCAGAGTGCTTCATCATCTCAAGAATAATATTGAAGACCCGAACTCAACTATTCTCATTGTTGGATTTATGGCAGAACATACCCTCGGAAGAAGATTAGTTGAGGCACGTAATGTTGAGAATGCTGTCGTGCGGATCTTCGGAGATGAGTTCTATGTCCATTCAAAGATAGTGGTTCTGAATTCGTTTTCAGCTCATGCTGACAGGGACGAACTGCTTTCTTATTTCAACCAGTTCGACAGGAATCAGATGCAGAAGATTTTTCTTGTACACGGTGAACTGGACCAGCAGGAAGCTTTTCAAAGCGGTCTTCGCGGTCTTAACTTTAAAGATATTGAGATACCTTTGAAGGGTCAGGAATTTGAAATTTGAAGTCAAGACTGAAAAATTATTCATAAAATTTTCTACAACCATTTTTACGTCATTTCCGTATTCAATATATATTAAATCTGATAAGTGACAGGATCATAGTCGGCATATTCGAAATTGTCAATTGTATAAATTAAAATTTTCAAATGGATCATAAAATAATAACTCTGGATGAAATTAAAGTGATCGGGATCGAAGCACGTACGAGCAATGATTCCGCGTCCGATGAGATACCAAAACTCTGGCAAAAATTTTTCACAGAAAAGATCAAAGAAAATATCCTCAATAAAATATCCTCTGATATTTTATCTTTATACACAGAGTATGAATCCGATTATACAAAACCTTATACAATAGTTCTCTGCTGCAAGGTAAAGGATTTCAGTGAAGTGCCCGACGGAATGGTATCGAAAATTATTCCGGCATCAAAGTTCGCTGTATTTAACGCAAAAGGAAAAATGCCGGATGAATTGGTTAAGACATGGGAGAACATATGGAGTTCAGATCTCGACAGAACTTATACAGGTGATTTCGATCTGTATACTGAAAAGTATTTCTCTGATCAGCCTGAAGCGGATGTTTACGTGGCTATAAAATAAATCAAATTTTAATATGGAATCTACGGACCTCGAGAAATTAAAATACCCTATCGGGCATTATAATAATCCCCCTGAAGCTATCAGCGAAGAAGATATAAAAGGATACATCTCGGATATAGAAGATCTGTCTGTAAATCTTAACAGGCTTGTAGAAAAATTTTCTGAGGAACAATTCAATACTGTCTACCGACCTGGAGGATGGACTGTAAGACAGGTCATACATCATATCGGTGACAGTCACCTGAATGCACTGACCCGTTTCAAGCTTGCTCTTACTGAAGATATGCCGACGATAAAACCTTACTATGAAGATAAGTGGGCAGAGCTTGGAGATTATAAGAATACTCCTATAGAAGTTTCTCTGGATCTGATCAAAGCTGTACACATTCGTCTGGTTAACCTGCTGAGATCGATGACTAAAAAAGATTTTGAAAAAAGTTATTTCCATCCGGAACATGGAAAAGAATTTTCTCTTTATGAAGCAGCAGGAATGTATTCCTGGCATGGCAAGCATCACTATGCTCACATTGATGAATTAAGAAAGAGGATGAACTGGTAGCATCTGCTCATTCGCTATTAACAAATTTTGCAACCTTTGTGACTAACTTTCGAGGAGCGAACCTGAGAGAATTGGCCACCAGCCAGTTGATCTTTCCCGGTATAATAATTCTCTTCCCTTTCATTAGTCCGTTATAACCTATCGAGGCTACTTTTTGCGCGCTCATTATTACAGCCGATTTTTTATCTGCAAGTTTTATTTTATTTGTTCCGGCTCTTTCCTGAAAGCCGGTTTTGGTTGGTCCCGGACAAAGACAGGTTATAGTGACTTTTGATCCTGAAATTTCCTCTGCAACAGCTTCAGAAAAAGATAATACAAATGCTTTGGTAGCATAATAAAGTGCCATGTTAGGTCCGGGCTGAAATGCAGCAATTGAAGCAACGTTCATTATCCTGCCGGAATTTCTTATAAGCATTTCTTTTAAAAATAATTTTGTAAGAATTACTAACGACGCAATGTTTACACGGATCATTTCATTATCAGTATCCGGGTCTGCTCCCGCAAAAGCTCCGTAACTTCCGAAGCCCGCGTTGTTAATTAAGATGTTAACTGTAATATTTTCAGATTTGGTTTCATCAAATATTTCTCTTGCTGAATTGTCCTTCGATAGATCTTTAACAATAATTTTTATTTTAACTCCAAACGAGTTTGCCAGTTCTTCAGAGATTTTTTGAAGATTATCGCGCCTTCTTGCAACGAGTACAAGATCGTAATTGTCCGAAGCGAACTTTCTTGCTAATTCAAGTCCGATCCCCGATGAAGCTCCCGTAATGAGTGCAGTGTTTGACAAGGTATTGGTTAATTCGAAATGCCACAAGAATAAAAATCCTGTATTTTAAAGTCTTCTGAAATCTTCCGGTTCGGCATCATCATCAATTTTTATTTCCTCATCCGGCTCATCTTCTCCTGGTTCTTCGTCGTAATCTTCTTCTTCCCATTCATACTTCGGAGGAGGATCATTCTTTCTGAAAATAAAAGCGCAGACTATTCCTATCAGTGCCCCGAACAGATGTGATTCAAATGATATCTTTGGATCAGTCGGCAATACTCCCCATGCCAAACCGCCATATAGAAAAACTATTAGCAGCGACAACGCCATTGAACGTTTGTCTTTTCTGAAAAGTCCGCTGAAGAAAAGGAAACTTGCAAATCCATATACAAGACCGCTTGCTCCTATGTGATATGATTGTCTTGCAAACAGCCAGACCAGAAAACCGTTGGCAATATAAATTATTATAAAAACTTTTATAACCGAGGTTCTGTAAAAATATAAGATCCCGAACAGCAATAAAAAAAGTGTGATCGAATTGGAGATCAGATGTGAAAAATCAGCATGTATCAATGGAGCGGTCAGGATACCGATCAAACCTTCTATTTTTCTGGGAAGAACCCCATAGGTTGAAATATCTTTTTCCGAAGCCCACTGAAAGAACTGAACGATCCATAAAAACAATACGAATACGCCGCTGAAAAAAAAGGAGGAAAGAATCTTATTCTTTTCAAGCTTATCCGCTTCGGGAATGATCGATGGTATTTGATCGGGGTAATTCATAGTTTGCTGGTTAAGAAACACGACTTAAGTCGTGTTTCTTTTTTAAGGCGGAACCGTTTAAACGGTTCCGCTCACTCCGCTTCTTTATTTTTGTATTATAAATATTTTATTTATGTATTATACTTGCTAAAATTAAATTTCAAGGAGTTAATATGAAATTCATTTCAACATTAATTTTATTCTCTATTCTAATAATGACAGCCAGATCAGAGATCATTACTGCCGATGTAGAATACAAAATTGGCGATGTTACTTTGCAGGGATATATTGCCTATGACAACAACAATACAGGGAAACGTCCGGGAGTATTGATCGTTCATCAATGGAAAGGATTGACCGACTACGAAAAAATGCGTGCAAGACAATTGGCCGAGCTCGGATACTTTGCCTTCGCGGCGGATATTTATGGAAAAGGTGTAAGACCCACGACCCCGCAGGAAGCCGGTGAACAATCAGGAAAATTTTCAAAGGACAGAGTACTGTTCCGTGAACGGCTTGTTGCCGGACTCGATGAGATGAAAATGCAGCCATTCGTGGATGCGAATAACATTGCAGCTATCGGATATTGTTTCGGAGGAGGCGGTGTACTTGAACTTGCACGGACGGGAGCGGACCTCAAAGGTGTCGTTAGTTTTCATGGAAGTCTGAAAAATCCTAATCCTCAGGATGCAAAGAATATCAAAGGACGCGTTCTTGTTCTGCACGGCGCGATCGATCCTTATGTACCTGAAGAAGATGTAGTTGTTTTTAAAAAGGAAATGGAAGATGCTAATGTTGATTACATTCTGACTGAATACAGTGGTGCTGTGCATTCCTTCACAATACAAACCGAAGGCACGGATATTTCAAAAGGCGCTGCATATAATGAAAAAGCCGATAAGAGATCATGGGACTCAATGAAAGATTTTTTCGCGGAGATATTTCCGAATTAAAGATCAGCTTTTTATTTTTATCCATGTATTCTTTGACCTTCTTGTCTTCCCTGTCAGATCCAATACAATGTTCTTTCCGAAAACAGAGAACGCATGAAAAACTATGCCTATGCCCATCCTATTAATTCTCGGTAAAACCAACTAACAGTAGAATTTTAATTAATAATAAATTTTTGATCCGTAAAAAAAATAGTCTTCATAACATCTTCTGAATCAGTGCGTATGTAAATTATTTCATTAACAATTAAATTATACAAATGAACATATTAATCTTAGGCGGTACGGTTTTTTTAGGAAGACATCTGGTAAAGTCAGCTCTCAGCCGTAATCATAATGTAACATTATTTAACAGAGGTCAGCACAACCCCGAACTCTTTCCTGAAATTGAAAAGATAAGAGGTGACAGGACAGTTTCTCTCGATCCGCTTAAAGGACGCAAGTTCGACGCCGTGATTGATACCTGCGGTTATTTTCCAAGAGCAGTGAGAATGTCAGCCGAGTTTCTGAAAGATTCAGTTGACCATTATACTTTTATTTCAAGCATTTCCGCTTACAAAGATTTTTCAATAAAGGGAATGGATGAGAACGCCGAGATTGGAAAGATCGATGATGAGAGCATTGAGGAAATTACCGGAGAATCGTACGGACCGTTAAAAGTGCTGTGTGAAAATGTTGTTGCGGATGTTTATAAGGACAGGGCTTTGAATATCCGGCCAGGTCTTATTGTCGGAGAGAATGATCCGTCGGACAGGTTTACATACTGGGTTAAAAGGGTCAGCGAAGGAGGGAAAGTTTTTGCACCCGATGGAAGGAACAGTAATGTACAGTTTATTGATGTTAAAGATCTTGCCGACTGGAATATCAAAATGACAGAAGGAAAAAAATCAGGACTCTATAATGGAACCGGGCCCGACTATGAACTTAGTTTTGAAAAATTCATCAAAGCATGTCAGGAAGTTTCCGATAAAAAATCCGAGATCATCTGGGCGAATGAAAAATTCTTAGCGGATGAAAATGTTTCCGGCTGGACTGATCTTCCGATGTGGATCCGGGCAGAAGATGAAGGGGTAAACAATGTTAATGTCGGTAAAGCTGTAAAAGACGGTCTGACATTCAGACCGCTTAAAGAAACAATATCCGATACACTTCAATTTGACAGAACGAGAGAGGATCATAAATTCCGTGCAGGATTGAAAAGAGAAAGAGAGGCTGAGCTGATTGAAAAATGGGAGAGTCAAAATAAAGTTTAATTCATTTTTTATTTGAATAAAGGAAAAGACAAAACGTGTTCGCTGAACATCTCTATCAATGAAGATCTTAAACTTGAATTGATAAAGGATTCACATGCACAGGAAATATTTAACCTGACCGAAGCGAACAGGGATTACCTGAGAGAATGGCTTCCTTGGGTTGATGCTACAAAAAGTGTTAATGATACTTCAGAGTTTATAAAAATTTCCAAGGGGCAGTTTAAAAAGAACAATGGATTTCAATTGGTAATAAAATATCAGGATGAACTTGCGGGATTGATCGGTCTGCATTATCTGAATAATTTACATAAACACACTGAAATTGGTTACTGGCTTGCCGAAAATTTTACAGGCAAAGGTATAATGACAATGGCCTGCAGAAGATTGACCGATCATTGTTTCGAAGACCTGAATTTAAATCGTGTCGTAATTAAATGTGCTGAAGAAAATCACCGGAGCTGGGCAATTCCCGAAAGACTTGGATTTAAAAAAGAAGGCATACTCAGGCAGGAAATTTACATGAACAAAAAATTTGTTGATCACATACTGTATGCAATGCTCAGGGAAGAATGGATCTAAAAGTAAGATCCGCTATTGCGGGTTAAGTTTGTATGAGATAACACTTAAAGCAGATCAATGCTTGCAGGAATAGTATATGGATCATAGATTGTTTTTTTTGAATTTGTAAAAATGAAAATATCTATTTCTCTCCTTACTAAAAAATTATTACATATACTCGATCTTCACATTATCCGTCAGCGGATGTGACTGGCATGTAAGAATGTAACCCTCTTCAATTTCAGAATCCGACAAACCTTCACGCTCATCCATTCTTACTTTTCCTGAATAAAGCTTGGCGCGGCATGTTGTGCATATGCCGCTCTTACATGAAAAAGGCGGGTCGAGATCCGCGTTCATAGCCGCATCAAGAATCGCAACGTCGGGCGGGACGGAGACTTTATATTCGTTGCCGTCAAGAATTATTTCAATTTCTCTTTCCTTCAGTTCATCGGTCTCGTCTCCTTCAGGCACATATTCTTCCTTATGGATCGGCGCTGTAAAAAATTCAATGTGAATTTTATTTGACGGAATATTTTCCATGATCAGTGTCTGCTTCACAAGATCCATCATCTCAACTGGCCCGCAAATAAAATATTCAGCTTCATTTTTTTTAGTGATCTCATCGTTCAAAATACTTTTAAGGTCTTCGTTATTAATAAATCCATTGAGGCCAGTCCAATCCTGCGGCACCTCGGAAAGAGTAAAATATATTTTGAACCGTTCACTGTATTTTTCCTGAAGTTCAAGAAGATCTTTTTTAAAAATTATACTTTCATCGGTGGCATTTCCATAGTAAAGAATTATTTTGCTTTTCGGTTCAACATGCAAAACGGATTTAAGTATTGAAAGCAAGGGAGTGATACCGCTGCCGCCGCCGATCAGAACATATTGCTTTTCATTTAATGGATCAAGCTGCGTGAAAAATTTTCCCTGAGGAGGATAAACTTCAAGCGTGTCACCTTCCTTTAACTGGTTATATAGAAAATTGGAAACAATACCGTTGCCAATTATCTTTGATGCGATCACATGTTCCTGTTCGTAATACGGACTGCTGCAGAGTGAATATTCCCGTCTGTATTTTTGACCGTTAATATCAGCCTGGATTGAAAGAAATTGTCCCTGTGTATATTTGAAAACATCCTTTAAGTTTTCAGGAATATCAAAGGAAATTGAAACTGCTTCGCCGGTAAGTTTAATTAATTTTTTTACTTTTAAAGGATGTAATTTTAAAGACATGAAAGTTTAATATGCAGAAGAAATGTTTTTATATTGGACATGAAAAGTATAAATGTAATTTGTTTAAAGAAAACCGAGCTCGAGCTTTGCAACTTCAGACATATTCTTCTGACTCCATGGCGGATCAAATGTCAGTTGGATCTTGCAGTCATTTACCATCGGATGATCTTTGACTTTTTGTTCGATCTCTCCAGGCAGTGTTCCAGCAACAGGGCATGAAGGAGATGTCAGCGTCATTACTATCAGCACATCACCATTGGTCGCGACCTTAATGTCATATATTAAACCAAGCTCCCATACGTCTACAGGAATTTCAGGATCATAACAGGTTTTCAAAACCTTGATCACTTCTTCTTTTATCTCTTCAGGAGTATGTTTTGATTTTACATCTTCAGTGGTTTCAGAAACTGCTGCTTCATCCTTTGCTGATCTGTTTTGAGTTGATCCGGCATTTTTATTTTCAACAGAATCATTTAATTCACCGGATAATTTCTTTTCATTATTTAAAGAAATTTCTTTTACTTCTTCAGTGGAGTCCTCTTCTTTATTGAAAAGATTTTTTATTTTAGTTAACATTTTGTGTTATATAATTTGAAGCATACTTTTTCATATAATTGATCATAGCTGTCAGACCGTTAGCCCTGTTGGGTGACAGATGTTCTTTCATTCCTATCTTATCCAGAAAACCCAATTTAGTCTCAGCAATATCCTCTGGTTTTTGATTTGACATAACTCTTATCAGCAGTGCTATCAAACCTTTTGTGATGACCGCGTCACTGTCTGCTTTGTAAACCATCTTCCCATCCTTTATTTCCGCGTTCAGCCAGACCTGTGACTGGCACCCTTTTACTTTGTATTCTTCGGTCTTGAACTTTTCATCGATCAGCGATAATCCTTTTCCAAGTTCGATAATGTATTCATATTTTTCTGTCCAGTCATTAAATAAACTAAACTCTTCTACAATTTCGTTTTCAATTTCTTCTATTGATCTCATTTCTTTTTTTTGAACACAGATAATTTTTAAACTATTCGATATCAATTTTCAATACTTATTTTAAAATCCGTTCCCTTTCGGTTTAATCAGTGTCATCCGTGTTCCATCTTTGATTTATTCGCGGAATTACAAAAACATTGACTTAACTTTCAAAATACCTTCTGCAAGCTTATCAATTTCTTCTTTCGTATTGTAAATTGCGAACGAAGCCCTGACAGTTCCCGGAAGATTGTATCTCTGTTCAATTAAAGGCTGCGTGCAGTGAAAGCCTGTCCTTACAGCGATTCCCATCTGATCGAGTATTGTGCCTGTATCATATGGATGAACGCCTTCAACTATAAAAGAAACCACACTCGCCTTTTCCTTCGCGGTACCTATGAATCTTATTCCGCCTATCTCTTTCAAAGAATTGTTTGCGTGATCCAATAAACCATTTTCATAAGAGGATATTTTTTCGTGTCCGATACTGTTTACAAAATCAATTGCTGCTCCGAGTCCGATCGCCCCTGCGATATTAGGAGTGCCTGCTTCAAATTTATAGGGCAGATCATTAAAAACCGTTTTATCGTAAGTAACGGATTTGATCATTTCTCCTCCGCTCTGATACGGCAGCATTGTTTCAAGATGTTTTTCTTTTGCATAAAGAGCTCCGATCCCCGTTGGACCGTAAACTTTGTGTCCGGAAAATGCAAGAAAGTCACAGTCAAGTTCCTTTATATCGATCTTAAGATGAGGTGCAGCCTGCGCCGCGTCAAGCATTACAGGAATTTCATTTGAATGCGCAATCTCAATTATTCTTTTTACGGGATTGATCGTACCGAGAGAGTTTGAAACGTAAACCAGCGAAATTAATTTTACTTTATCATTGATCATCTTTTCAAATTCATCCATTACAAGTTCACCCGATTCATTTACGGGAATGAATTTCAAAATAGCTTTCTTCTTGGCGCACAATATCTGCCATGGGACAAGATTAGAATGGTGCTCCATCCCGGAAATTATTACTTCATCCCCTTCCTTTAAAATATTTTCCGCGAATGATGAAGCGACAAGATTCACGCCTTCGGTGGTACCGCTTGTAAAAATAATTTCCTTAATGCTGCCGGCATTTATAAAATCACGAACCTTTTCTCTCGCTTCTTCATATGCAGCGGTGGCTTTCTCACTCAGCGTATGAACACCTCTGTGAACATTGCTGTTGATGGTCTCATAATAGCCTGTGATTGAATTTATTACCGAAAGTGGTTTCTGATTTGTGGCGGCATTGTCAAAGTAAACAAGAGGTTTGCCGTTTACTTTTTGATCGAGTATGGGGAATTCCAATCGAAGATTGTAAACATCAAGTATATTTTTGTTCAATATTTCGGCAGCGACATACATTTAAAATAAATTAGATCAAACCTTTCAATTCGTTTATTGTAATTTCAATTTTTTTCAAAATGCTATTAAGTGTTCCCTTTTTAAGTTCTTTATGGTTTGGAATAATAACACTTTTCCTTTTCTCAAGATTGTGCAGAAATATGTGACTTCCTCTTTGATGGTCAACATAATATCCAATCCTTCTTAAAGCTTTAACCAAATCTTTTCCTGAAAATGTTTTGCTCAAATATTTACTTCCAGTTCTCTAATTTTAAAATCAGGCTTGGATTGTATTTCATTAATTTTCTGTAAGCCCTCCAAGTAGCAAATAATTGCTTCTTTTGCATTTTCTAATGCTTCCGATTCGCTTTCACCCTCAGTAAAACATCCATCCAGTGCTGGCACCGAAACATTATAACCGCCTTCTTCCGCTTTTTCTAAAACTACATTAAATTTCATGATTTATTTAATTGTATTATAATAATTACCTTCTATCGGAACACCCATATAAATAGCGGGGGTAAATAATATTTTTGTTATTTCTTTTCTTACGGCAGTACTATAGAAATCGTTTTGGTTAAATATTTTAATATCTGAACTTGTCCATTAATATCAACTTTAAGGGACAGATAAATTTTTCTTTCATAATTATCAGGGTAATTATATTACAAAAGTCTTGAAACTATTGAATCATCAAAAACGAGTTGTGGATCTTTAAACCTTTCAAAATAACAAATGGCTCCAAATTTCTTATGTGTACTTTTCTGACTAAATCCCTGAGCAATTCCGAACCCAAAAGCATTTAAAGGTACAATTAAAAATAATATTTGAATACTCCTCTGCAAAATAAAATCAATAAATTAAATCGTTAATTTATGACTTAAAGTCAGATAAAGAATTTCCTTTAAGCTTTCAATCTTTACAGAATCAATGACATCTCCGGCAAACGCGTTAAGCAAAAGTATCCTCGCTTCTTCTTTCCCTATTCCTCTTGACTGAAGATAGAACATTTCTTCTTTATTAAGCTGACCTGAAGTCGCACCGTGACTGCACTTGACATCATCCGCGAATATTTCAAGCTGAGGCTTTGAATAGATCGTCGCGTCTTCAGATAAAAGAATGTTTCCGTTTGACTGATATGCATTCGTTTTCTGTGCATCCACGCGAACCATTATCTTTCCGTTGAAAACTCCGGTTGCTTTGTCATCTATTATGCCTTTGTACAATTCATTGCTGTAGCAATGCGGCGATGCATGATCGGCAAGTGTGTGATTGTCAACATGCTGCCTGCCTCTTAACATATATAATCCGTAAAAATGACATTCGGTATTTGTTCCGTTGTAAACAGAGTTAAGATTATTCCTTATGATCGCGCCACCCCATGAAATGGTCGTGTCCGAAAACCTGCTGTCCTTTTCCTGCATTACCTGTGTAGTGCCGATGTGATATGACTGATCACTGTCATTCTGGATCTTATATCTTTCAAGATCTGAATTTTTATCACAGTAAATTTCGGTCACAACATTTGTAAAATTATGTTTATCACCGATTGTAAAATATTCTTCAGTGACCTTTATGCCTGAACCTTCTTCCATTACAAATAAATTTCTCGGCTGAGACATAAAGCTCTCTTCCCTTGAATCCGAAATAAAAATTATCTGCACCGGCTCTTTTACATTTTCATTTTTGCCCGCATAAATGAACGCGCCGTCCTTCGCAAATGCTGTGTTCAGAGCCGTCAGACTGCTGTTACGATAATCAGCGTATTTGGAAAAATGCTTTTCAACAATTTCACCAAGTCGTACTCTTCCTTCAAGAAGACTGCCTATAAAAATATTTTCTCCCTTTGTGATTATACTCGACAGCTTTTCATTAAACTGTCCGTTAACAAAGACAAGACGGTTGACGCCTTCACTATCAAATAAAAAATCCTTAATGTCATCTTCATTTACTGGAGCTGCGGTTGTATGAATGGCCGTTTTGAAATCATGCTTTAAGATCGGATTGATGTTTGTATACTTCCATTCCTCGAGTTTTTTTACCGGAAAACCAAGCTCTTCAAAAGTAGCTATTGCATCCTGTCTTATTTTATGAAAATAGTTTTTCGATTCACCGTTGAGATTTGATTCAAGCTTTCTGAAATCCTCAAGCAGTTTGATCTTAAGATCAATATTTTCCTGTGAAATTTTATCCATTAAAAATTTTTTTTCAGTTTAATTTATGCCTTTGCCTCTTCGCTAAGCTCTTCGATCCAGTCATATCCCTGATCTTCAAGCTGAAGAGCGAGATCTTTATCACCCGACTTCACGATCCTTCCGTCAAACATCACATGAACAAAATCAGGCACTATGTAATCCAGCAGTCTCTGATAGTGAGTTATCACAATGAAAGCGTTATCCTTTGTCTTTAATTTATTCACGCCTCCTGCAACAGTTCTCAATGCATCTATATCCAGCCCTGAATCAGTCTCGTCTAATATTGAAAGCTTCGGCTTCAGCATTGCCAGCTGAAATATCTCGTTGCGTTTTTTTTCACCGCCCGAAAATCCAACGTTAACATAACGGCTTAGCATTTCAGGTTCGATACCTACAAGCTTTGAAGTTTTTTTTATAAGCTTTAGCATTTCAACCGAGCTCATTGATTCTTCACCTTTTGATTTCCGGATCTCATTGATCGCTGTTTTCAGAAAATTCGTATTCGAGACCCCGGGAATTTCAACAGGATACTGGAACGCAAGAAAGATCCCTTCACGCGCTCTGTCCTCGGGTGAAAGATCAAGTAGATCTTTTCCTTCAAATAAAACTTCACCATCTTCAACTTCATATCCATCTCTTCCTGTGATCACTGAAGCGAGCGTGCTTTTACCCGAACCGTTCGGGCCCATGATCGCGTGGACCTCACCGGCATTCACATTCAGATTTAAGCCTTTTAAGATTTCCTTACCGCCTTCATCGGTTATTACTTTTGCTTTTAAATTTTTTATCGTTAGCATTTTGTAATTTAACCTCTAAGTCTCCAAGACTCAAAGTTTTTTAAAAAAATAATTTTTTATATAATAAATCTTTTTATATCCTGTCCATAGCAGAAACACGTTTCATAAATTTTTTCAAACAATCCAGGTTCTAGATTTACATGCAAGCAAAATCAACAATTTCCTTTAAATAATTTTTCATATCTCTGTGTTGGAAAATATTTATTATACATAGTGTCCTTTGGTTTATATTCATACAATCCTTAACTTTGAGTCTTCGAGTCTTTGAGGTAAAAAAACAAAAATTTACTTTTCTTTTGGAGGCCATGCGCCTATCATCTGTCTTATGGTAATTATCTTTCCAAAATGAACAGCATTATGAACAGCGAGACAGCTTAATGTATCTGCTATGTTAAAGCCCGGTTCAATTTCCTGCTCAATATTTCCCGGGACGGCCGAATACTCAAGTATTTTATTAACACCGTCAGAAAATTTTTTCTTAAGATCTTCCCAGTCTTTTAATGAAGCCGTTCTTTCCGTCGGGAAAATGTTTTTGTTTTGCCAGGATTCATATTTACTTTGATCATTACTAGTTACTACGTCCTGCCATGTAGTCAGATGCCATAAATCTTCATAGATAGAATGAGAAACTCCGTCTGGGATCTTGTTCACCTGCTCAATTGTCAGGTCGGAAAGAAGATTATCTCTTGAAGGATATTCTCCCTTTACAAAAAGATGTTCCCATTTATTAATACTCATTTTTTTTCACCTCAAAGCCTCTAAGACTCAAAGTTTTTTTACAAAAGTTTCATATTATAAATCTTCTTATCCCGGATTTGATCAGAGGAACATTAAAGTTTATCAATAGTCCCAAATGTTTGTCTGCAAGTTTCATATAAGTCAAAATCTGCGCATCAAATATAGGCTTAAACTCATTAATAGATTTTAGCTCACAAACAATTTTATTTTCAACTAGCACATCAATCCGGTAACCCTCTTCAAAAATAATGTCATCATATTTAATCGGCATCTTAACCTGAGGAGAAAATTTAATATTCTTCTTATCTAACTCATGACAAAAACAAGTTTCGTAAATTTTTTCCAGTAAACCGGGACCCAAATTTACATGAACCTTGAACGCACAATCAACTATCTCCTTTAATAATATTTCTTCCTCTTCGGATGGAAAATATTTCGTATACATGGTATCCTTTCGTTTATATTCATAATTACAAATCCTTTGAGCCTTCGAGTCTTAGAGGTGAGAAAACTATCCGACGCTTCCTTCAAGTGAAATTGCCAACAGCTTCTGCGCTTCAACGGCAAATTCCATCGGGAGCTGGTTCAAGACTTCTTTAGCGTATCCGTTCACTATCAGTGCAACAGCGTCTTCCTGTGATATCCCTCTCTGATTGCAATAAAACATAATATCTTCACCGATCTTTGAAGTTGTCGCTTCATGCTCGACATGAGCCGATGTATTTTTAATTTCAAAGTATGGAAATGTATGCGCTCCGCAGCGGTCGCCCATCAGCAATGAGTCGCATTGCGAAAAATTTCTTGCATTATCGGCTCGTTTACTTACCTGTACCAGTCCGCGGTAACTGTTATTGCTCATCCCCGCTGAAATTCCTTTTGAAACGATCCTGCTCTTTGTATTCTTTCCAAGATGAAGCATCTTTGTTCCTGTGTCAGCCTGCTGATGATTGTTTGTCAGCGCAACGGAATAAAATTCACCAATAGTATTATCGCCTTTCAGAATTACGCTCGGATATTTCCATGTGATGGAAGAACCTGTTTCCACCTGCGTCCATGAGATCTTTGAATTATCACCAAAACAAATTCCCCTCTTTGTAACAAAATTATAAATTCCGCCTTTGCCGTTTTTGTCGCCCGGATACCAGTTCTGTACAGTTGAATATTTTATCTCGGCATCTTTCAGCGCGATAAGTTCAACGACAGCTGCATGCAGCTGATTTTCATCTCTCATCGGAGCTGTACATCCTTCGAGATAGCTGACATAACTTCCTTCATCCGCAATTATAAGTGTTCTTTCAAATTGTCCGGTGTTCTCGGCATTAATTCTAAAATATGTCGAAAGCTCCATCGGGCAGCGAACACCTTTTGGAATATATACAAATGAACCGTCTGTGAAGACAGCAGAATTTAGTGAAGCAAAAAAATTATCGGTCTGAGGAACGACACTTCCAAGGTATTGTCTCACAAGTTCGGGATGATTTTCGATCGCTTCGCTCATTGAACAAAAGATTATTCCAAGCTCGCCGAGTTTTTCTTTGTAAGTGGTAACAACCGAAACACTATCCATTACCGCGTCCACCGCGACACCGGCAAGCATCATCTGTTCAACCAATGGAATACCAAGTTTTTCATAGGTTTTCTTTATCTCGGGATCGAGTTCATCAAGACTATTGAGCTTTCCTTTTTTCTTTGGTGCGGCGTAATAAATAATATCGTTATAGTCTATGGGACCGTACTTAATGTTAGCCCATTTAGGTTCTTTCATGTCGAGCCATAATTTGTAGGCTTTAAGTCTCCACTCGAGCATGAACTCCGGTTCGCGCTTCTTTAGAGAGATCATTTTAATTATCTCTTCATTAAGACCTTTCGGAGCCAATTCCATTTCGACATCTGTTACAAACCCATATTTATAATCGCTCGAAGTAACTTTTTCGAGAATATCTACTTCGTTTCCCATGATTTTACTTTAATTATGAACTAAATATTAATTTGGACTAAATTAGTCTTAATTGTTTTAAAAATAAAGGAAGAAGCTTTCTGACCGGGGCAATTTATGAAGATCGGAAGACAAAAATCAGAACATTGTATTATTATTTGCGGATCTTTCCGGCATTGTCTGAAGCACATCCCAGTGTTCCACTATTTTTCCTTTGTCATCAAAGCGAAAAATATCAATGCCTGCATAATCACTTAACCCCGGCCATTTTTGCTGACAATGAAGGACAACATACTCACCTTCTGCAACTGCTCTTTTGAAAATGACCTGCTTTCCCGGATATTCCTTAGCCATTCTTATAAAATATTCAATGAAAGCTTCCTTGCCGTCCGCTACTTCCGGATTATGCTGAATGTAAACATCGCCTGCATACTTTTCTATAGCTTCTCCGGGTTTGTTTTGATTGAACATAAGGTCATAAAAACCCATCGCGTTCTTTTTGTTTAGTTCGGTCTGATCGCTCATAATTTTTTCGTTAAAAATTTTTTTATCAAAATAAGAATAGTGATCGGCAACTTCAATTAAGGAGAAAATATATAAATGCACTTCATCTGTCGAAATTATTCTATCAATTATCTCTATACAATTATTTATATTACCAATACAAAAAAAATTAAATTCAATATTTTATGAGCGCTGAACTATTGGAAGAAAAGGACAGAAATCTTATTGTATCTTCGATGGCTGAAAATTTAATAGGCTCTGAAATTATTCAGCTCGCATGGCATATTAATGATAAGATAGCTAAAGGTCAGAAAATATTTAACCTTACCATCGGAGATTTTGATCCGAAGATATTCCCGATCCCAAAAGAGCTTACACAGGAAATAAAAAAAGCATACGATGACAATCAGACAAACTATCCTCCTGCAAACGGGACGTTCGAGTTAAGACAGGTAGTATCCGATTACATGCACACCCGCGGCTGTCTTGATTATTCTCCTGAGGAAATTTTAATTACAAGCGGTGCAAGACCAATTATATTCGCGATCTATAATACCATTGTTGATCTTGATGAAGTGGTGATATTTCCTGTTCCTTCATGGAACAACAACCATTACGCGCATCTGACAAGATCGCGTGTGATAACAGTTGAAACAAAACCTGAAAACAATTTTATGCCTTCGGCTGAAGATCTCGAACCGCACATAAGGGAAGCAACACTGATCTCCTTGTGTTCGCCGCTGAACCCGACCGGGACGGTTTTCACTGAAGAAGAGATTCATGGTATATGCGATCTTATAGTTGAAGAGAATAACAGAAGAGGTGAAAATGAAAAACCGGTTTATGTATTATACGATCAGATATACTGGCAGCTTACATTAGGTGATACGAAACATTACAATCCTGTTGTGTTGAATCCGGCTATGAGGGATTATACAATTTTTGTTGACGGTATAAGTAAAGTTTTCGCGGCAACAGGTGTGAGGGTCGGCTGGGGTTACGGTCCGAAGAAGATCATTGAGAAAATGAAATCGATAACCTCTCACATGGGAGCATGGGCTCCGAAAGCTGAACAAGTTGCGGTCGCAAAATTCCTTGCTAATGATAAGGCTGTCAACTCCTATCTTGCTTCATTCAGAACAGAAATTCTGAACCGTGTAAATTCTTTTTATGAAAAATTCAAAAAGCTTAAGAGTGAAGGTTATAATGTAGATGTTATAGAACCGCAGGCTTCGATCTTTCTTACTGTGAAAATTGATTTGATAGGAATGAAGAAACCTGACGGCACTGTGATCAAAAAAGTCAGGGACATCACTGAATTTTTAATTGAAGATGCTAAAATGGCTCTTGTTCCTTTCTCGTCCTTTGGATCACCAGCTGATTCTACATGGTATCGTATATCAGTAGGAACTTGCACTGTCGAACAGATCGATGAGATCATGAATAATTTCAGAACCGCTTTATCCAAATTAAGGAAGTAAAATAATATTGAAAGATCAGATAAAAATATTTAACTGGATGTTTGAAGATCTTCGTAGTGAAACACTTAAAGGAGTGAAACATCTTACAAAAGAGCAAATGATGCAGAGTCCTTTGGAAGGTGAATTTCCTATCGGATCATACCTTATGCATCTTGCAGAGTGCGATATATACTGGCTTGAACAATTGTCAGGAACCGAACAGCCTGCCGGTCTTAAAAAGAAAGCTTATTATGATAAGTGGTTTGATTCACCCGAATCAGATCCTCCGACGGAAGCTCTTGAAGTTAATACTTATCTGGATGTTATTGCTGAGGCAAGAAAAAATTTTCTCGATTACCTTTCTTCAATGACTGATGAGCAGCTTGAAGAAACTATAGTAAGACAGGGAAAAGTAAAAACCCAGGAGATGCCAAAGAAATGGATAGTATATCATTTGCTGGAACACGAAGCGCATCACAGAGGACAAATGTTCATGCTCATTCGTAAAGCAGGGTGGAACAAAAAATAATTCCGCAATAAAATTCTTACAACCTCTGACGTGTGACCGGCATTTCAAAGAATAAAACATAATGAGTAAATCACAGATATTGTTACTGAATAAAAAAATGAAATTGAATAAGTATATTTAACAAAAATTTCTAATGGCAAAATCTAAAGATATCATCCGGTGCGGGTGGTGTCTCCCAAAAGGCGATGCTCCTCCGAATGAACTGATGATAAAATATCATGATGAAGAATGGGGAACGCCGGTTCATGATGACAGAAAACTGTTTGAGTTTCTTATACTTGATGCATTTCAGGCAGGTCTCAGTTGGTCAACAATAATTAACAAGCGCGGGAATTTCCGTAAGGCATTCGACAATTTTGATTATAAAAAAATCGCGAAGTACAACAAAGAAAAAACAGATAAACTACTTAATGATGCAGGCATCATCCGCAACAGGCTTAAGATCTATGCCTCGATTGAAAATGCAAAAGTATTTATGAATATCCAAAAAGAATTTGGAAGCTTTGATAAATATATCTGGCAGTTCACCGGAGGAAAGACAAAACAGAACGAGCTGAGATCCTTGAAACATGTTCAGGCAACATCCAAGGAATCGGATGCGATGAGCAAGGATCTGATAAAGAGAGGATTCAAGTTTGCCGGCTCAACAATTTGCTATGCTTTCATGCAGGCCGCCGGAATGGTGAACGATCACATAGAAGATTGCTTCCGTTATAAACCATTGACTAAAAAATCTAAAACATAAGATCACCTATAAATACAGATAAATATTCAATTCTCAAAAAATATCTTCCCGATGAATCGATCAGTTTGGTTTTGGACCGGATCGATGAATATAAATTTTCATTGAAGATCACGAGATCCCGGATGAGTAAGCTTGGAGATTACCGTCACCCGTTCAATGGAAAGCCGCATCAGATCACTGTCAATCACAACCTGAATAAATTTTCATTTCTCATCACGCTAATACATGAAGTCGCTCATCTGACAGTGTGGAATAAATATGGAAGAAAAGCCCAGCCGCACGGCAAAGAATGGAAAGAAGAATTCAAGTTACACATAAGACCTTTCATTGAGCTTGAAATTTTTCCACCGGATATTCTCGCTTGCCTCAATACCTATTCGATAAACCCTAAGGCTGCAAGCTGCTCGGACACTGAGCTTGTGAAAGTTCTTAAAAAGTATGATGAGCTCTCTGACTATGTTCATCTTGAAAACATTTCAGAATACAGCACGTTCAGGTTAATGAATGGAAGAACATTCATCAAAGGTAAACGAATAAGAACGAGATACATGTGCACGGATATATCCTCAAAAAAAAAATATCTGATCAGCCCGGTAGCAGAGGTAATGCAAATTTCAATGTTCTGATAATGAAAGAAAACAATGAACT
>JBDTLQ010000003.1:0-27234 GCA_039934715.1 Ignavibacteria bacterium
ATGACTACAGAAATCTGATCATACAGCTGAAGCAAAAAGTGTTGGGTGACCAAACCCACATCCGACACAGCCAAATATGTAACGAACTATTATTATGATGAAGCCGGAAATAGAATATGCAAGAAAGTTTATAGATTCATAGGGACGACCTGGGCGCAAGAAAATGCGCAGGATCTCAGCAACGATACATTGTGGCAGCTGAACGATGAAGTTTATTCCAGAAGAGCTGATGGAAAAGATCTCGCTTTATATGTAAACGGAGACATAGAACAATGGAATGTTTTTGGAGCAGACAATCTCGGTTATATCACTAATGATTATGCAGAAAGATATTACCTGAAAGATCATCTTGGAAGTGTGAGAGTAATATTAAAAAACGATGGCGACGTTGTTTCTGCGCAGGATTACAATGCGTGGGGATACATCCTTGAAGGAAGAAAATATGACAGCGATACTAGTAAATATAAATTCACTGGTAAGGAGAGGGATAAAGAAAATAATTATGACTATTTCGGGGCGAGGTATTATGATGCTAGGATTGGAAGATGGGGAGGGGTTGAACCATATTATGATGATTACTTAGCAATCACTCCTTACAACTATTCCATGGATAATCCAGTTGGTTTAATTGATCTTGATGGTAGGGATGTGGATGTAAATTCAGTTAGATTAGCAGATGAAACAAATAAAACGAATAATCTAGAAAAATTAGTTAGTGGTCTTGAGGAAATCACTGGATTGCGTATAACGGTTGAAAATGATTTATTAGTATATGACGAAAGTAAAGTTAGTGGAGGAAGTTCAACAGCTAGAAAGTGGGTTAAAGATTTAATTAATAGCGAAAATACTCTAAAAGTATACACTATTTCAAGTTTAACTTCTTTTGGTTATGGTTTTGAAATTAATTTGAATCCCGAAATGATTAATCGATTTATTGAAGGAGCCAAGGGAGGAGTTAATCCTAATACGATGGGATGGGGCACGAGTTTTATACATGAAATGTTGCATACCGAGGCTGGATTGAATTTAAAAGATGTTCATGGTTGGGGAGAAATAGGACCTGTTGAACATATCGTCAACAAAATCAGAGGAGAAATGGGGGAAGATTGGGGGAAGAGAACATCATACGACCCCAAAGAAAGAGGAAATATTGATTACTATCCATTTTCTGATAAAACTAAAAGTCAATTAGATCGAAATGAAAAACCAACCGGATTTCGGGTAGAATATTAAGACATAAAAAAATAATTTAAAACAATATTAAAATGAAATTTATATTCTTCTTGATTTTTTTTAATCTCGTAGGGAATCTATCTACGATCCAAAACAATGACTCCGCAAAATATGCTTTGGCTTATAATTATATTTTAGAAGATACTCTGAATATAGAGAAAATATTTCATGAAGATATACACAATAACATACAAATGTGTTTTTCAAATGAAATTGTATATATTCCAAAATTTATTTTTCTTGACGATATGATTGAATATGAATATCCTTGTTTAGAAAAGAATCAAAAAAGTAATTTAAGTAAAGAATTGTTTAAGAGTGACATGCTTGATTCGTTTAGTTCTTATATTGATACGAATTTTATAGATGTCACCCAAAATCACTCCTGTAATTTAAAAGTTTTTTTTTCTAAAATTATAGAAGACAAATTAATGGTTACTGTTTTACAATCTTCAGAATCGGATGATTATTCTGAAGTTTATAGCAAAGGTTATACTTTCTTATTCTACCTTTTCTATTTTAAAAATGATAAAATTGAAAAAATTATGCAAAAGCATGTATATCGATAAAATTCGTCGTCTTCGCAGACCTATGTTTAAAATTAAGCCTCCCAAAAGTTTATTAATTTAGATTTTCGATAGCCCCGAACCGAATACCAGGAAAGTTTACAAATTCATCGGAACAACATGGGAGTAAGAAAACCCCCAGGATCTCAGCAATGCCTCCTTGTGGCAGCTACATGATGAGATTTAATAGAGCAATGGAATGTTTTCGGAGTCGACAATCTCGGTTATATCACTAATGATTCAAGACCACCGTCAGAGTCTCCAAGCTTTAGCTTGGGACTCTGACGCGGAACTTATCAGATTGAAAAAATAAATCACAGCACATATTTTCCTTATCAATTGACAGGTGTAACCGGAAAAAATCAGTACTCTTATGACGGTAACGGAAATATGACAAAGGACGACCTGAACAGAAACAGTAATATAAAATATGACTACAGAAATCTGATCATACAGCTGAAGCAAAAAGTGTTGGGTGACCAAACAACCACATCAGACACAGCCAAATATGTTACGAACTATTATTATGATGAAGCCGGAAACCGAATACGCAAGAAAGTTTATAAATTCATTGGAGACACATGGGCACAGGAAAACGCACAGGATTTCAGCAATGATACATTGTGGTAGCTTTTCGATGAAGTTTATTCCAGAGGAGCTGACGGAAAAGAGCTTGCTCTATATACAAACGGATCCATAGAACAATGGAATGTGTTCGGAGGAGATAATCTCGGTTATATAACAAATGATTATGCAGAAAGATATTATCTGAAAGATCATCTTGGAAGTGTGAGAGTAATAATAAAAAACGATGGCGACGTTGTTTCTGCGCAGGATGGAGCCTGCCCCGCCGAAAGGCGGGGACGCATGGGGGTACTTACTCGAGGGAAGAAAATATGACAGCGATACCAGTAAATATAAGTTTACTGGTAAGGAGAGAGATAAGGAAAATAATTATGATTATTTTGGAGCGAGGTATTATGATAGTAGGATTGGGAGATGGGAGAGTACAGACCCTATTCAAAGTATTGAGCCTTAAGAACTCCACATCATTACACTGACTTGTTTACCTTCAGAATAATAATAATTAATGCAGTAAAATTTATTTTACATAAAGATTTTTTCCATTATTTGTAAGGAGCAGATGTGAATGTATTGTCGTCTGAGTCCTCGCTTAAAGACTTTTTGTTCTTGTAAATTTGTTTCAATGCGAGAGACTCAGCCGGAACGAAAGCAAAAGAAGTAAAGATGAAAAGGAATGCGGCAAAAATATTTTTCATGACAAAAGTTATGAATAATACCCGCATAATTCAATCTCATATATGTGAGATACCGTTTTTACTATTTTATTCAGTCACCCTTATCCTCTTCAAGATCTTCATGATCATCCCCGCCGAGGCTGTAGTAATTATTTTCTTCGTCTTCTTCGCCTATATCTTCCTGAGCATCGTCAAGTTCTGATCCCGGGACATCCAGATCATCCCCTGTTTTGATGAGATCAAAATCTTTTTCGTTCGGTTCATCCGGGGGAAGGTTCGGAGATTTTGTTTTCGTCGGATCAACCGGGTCAATATCAGAAACTTCTTTGTCCTTTTTATAAATATCCTCACTATCAGGATAAGATGGATAACCGGGAAGATCCTTTGAGTCCGGCTTTGACTGATCTTTTTTGCTCTCTTTGTTTTTCATGATTCTATTATTTAAGTTTATTGTTTAATATTACGAAAGATATTTAGCTTGGTTAGTGATACGTTCCTGTCAATCGTCAATGGTCAATGGTCAATCGTCAATGGTCAACGTCAATGGTCAATGGTCAATCGTCAATCGTCAATCGTGAATCGTCAATGGTCAATAGTCAATAGTCAATGGTGAATCGTCAATCGTGAATCGTCAATAAGTCAATGGTCAATAGTCAATAGTCAATGGTGAATCGTCAATTGTCAATCGTCAATCGTCAATCGTCAATCGTGAATGGTCAATGGTCAATCGTGAATGTATTAAATTGTAATTTAAATATTTCAATTTCCATTCCAAAGCCTTTAGAAATATCCCTCCAGGTTTTTCGAATGCTAACAAAAGTAAATAAAATAAATATTAAAACTGCAATGTCGAATAAATTGTATAAAACAATGCAGCGATACCTGATAACATCATCAATCCATCAAGATAAAAATAATACCAGTAATCCGATTTTGTTTTTATACTGCCTTCAAACGAGATAAGCAAAAAAAGTCCCGGCAGAATAAGAATAGTGATTTGCCAAAGATTAAAATAATCCCCGGACAATAATGCGGAGAAAATAAAAAAAGCGGTCAGGCATACATAGTAAAAGATCTTTAAAGTTCTGAGACTGATCATGCCCACAATATTCCGGATGTTTTGTTCTCTATCCTCATCCTTATCCCTGTAATCAAAGAGCAGGCAGATACAGTAAATCAGAAAAAACCGGTTTAATGAAAACAGCGTGGCCTTGTTTTCCCATTGACCTCCATTGAGCAGCAGCGGTAAAACGACAGTGACATAGGTCCAGACAATTGCCAGATAAACAGTCTTCCCTACAATGATCTTTTTCAGATATGTAAATGGAATGAAAGGGATCTTGGATGCTGAATAGAAGAAAGTAAATACCGAGGCAATGGAAATGATAAGAATATGATCTCTTAAAAAGTAAATTAGAATCAAAGAGCAAGCGGTACTTATGATCAATAATACAAGGAGTAGTTTTTTATTATTGTTTACCCAGATATACCTTTCCGAATTGCTATGAACATCCGGAGTAAGATACCAGTGAAAGCTGTAGCTTGTTAATGTCGCGAAGAAAATAAAGGGATAGAAATAGAGGCCGGGATATAAATTAAAGGTAGTAACGGTATATGTTACCATTACTACCGCGCATATGGAAATGTATATGTTGCCGAATACAAATGCCTGAACTGCTTTCATCAAAAATTAGAGATCAATTCTCCTTTACACCATTCCTCTTAAGTTCCAAAAGATACTTTGTAATTAATGCTTCGTAATCTTCTGTAAAACCTTCTTTCTGAAGTTTCAGAAAATCTTCTTTCAATGCATTGAAGGAATTTGGTCCCTGCAAAACTATCTGAGGCGGAGATGTTCTTACAACGTCATCACCCGGTTTCGACTCGCGTTTCGGTTCGAAATCTTTTTCACGCTGGGATAGCTGCGCGTCAAGCATTCTTGAAAGTATCCTGTTTTGCTTTTCGATCAGCTTATCGTCAACCCTGTTTTCCTGAAGCTCCTTTACAACTTCCTCCATTTCCTTTTTAACTTCATCCAGATCTCCGAGTACTTTATCGCCGCTTCTTTCCTGTTCTTTTTTTAATTCTTGATTCAACTCTTCAAGTGATTTTTTTATCTGCTCCTGTTCAAGGCTGAGACGCTGCATCTCCTGTTTGTCTCCGTCTGACATTTCATTCGGGCTCTTCCCTTTTCCGTCGTTGCCGTGCTGACCGTTCTGCCCCATCTTCCCACTTTTACCGTTCATTCCCATTTGTTGAGCAATGATATCTCCGAGTCTCTTCATCATTTGTCCCATATCTCCCTGACCGGGCTTTCCACCTTTACCGCTTTTTCCTTCCTTGCCGTCCTGACCCATTTTCCCGAGCATATCCCCAAGCATCTTTGCCGCGTTATCCAGCGACTGCTTTGCGAGTCCCTGTTTGTTTGATGCCTTTTCCTTATTCTCAGATCCCAGCTCCTTACCGGCTTCGTCCATCTTGTTAAAAGCGTTGCCAAGCTCTTTGCCCATTTCAGGAGAGATCTGCATTCCCATCTTGGTCATGTTCATCAGATCATCAATGCTTTGTGAAAGACTATTTTGTAAACTGTTTTGCTCTTTCTGATTTTCCTTGAACTCTTCTTTATCCGACTTATTCAGTTCATCCGTCTTATCTCTAAGCTCCTTTTGTTTTTTACTTAACTCTTCAAGCTGCTTTTTGATGTCTTTCAATTTTTCCATCATCTTATTATTCATGTCCTGCGAGTCCATCATTTTTGACATGGCATCCTGCATCTGCTGATTCATTTCGTTCAGGTCTTTCATTATATCTTCCTGTGTCTTTTCGGAATTTTCCTTCTGGCTCTTTTGCAATTGGTCATCGGACTTCTGCATCTTGTTTTCAGTTTTATTCTGTTCCATCTTTTTCTTAAGCTCTTCAAGATCTTCCGCGCTCATCTGCTCCTTCATTTTGTTGATCTCATCAATAAGTTTTTTCAATTCTTCGTTAAAATCTTTTGTCTTTTCCGTAATGTCCTTCTGCTTATCCGAAAGCTCGTTCATTTTATCCTTATTGTTCTTCTCGGAATTCTCAGTTTCTTTTTTCAGATCTTCCTGCTTCTTTGTGATCTCATCAAGCTTCTCTGTCAGCTTTCCGAATTTCTGCATATTCTCGATCTTCTTCAGCAGCTCCATTGCTTTCTCCATATATTTTTTGAAAGCCTCTTCATCGAACTTAAAATTCTTAAGCGCTTCTTTCAGTTCATCCGGATTATTCTTTTTCAATGCTTCACGTAATTTTTCAAGCATCTTCTGAAGCTCGGGAGAATTTATTTTATTGAACATTTTCTGAAGCTCCATGTATTGCTCAAGTGTTTTCTGATTCAGCATGTTTTTTTCCTGCATCTCATTCATATTTTTCTCAAGCTTATTCTGCGTTGAGTTCATGTTCTTCTGAAAATTATCAAGCTTGTTTTCCATCTGCTTCTTTCTCTCTTCATTCAATCCGAGCTCTTCATTTTTCTGTACGTCCTTCTTCATTTCTTCGATCTCTTTCTGAATATCCTGCATCTGCTCTTCAACAGATTTCAATTCCGTCGTAAGCTCCTTTGTATCATTCTCCTTCTTTTTAAGAATTTCGGCTAATGATTTGTACTGAAGTGTTCTGATGTCTGATCGTGTTGACTTACCAGTGTTATCCGTAACTTCCATAAAATATTCAACTGTTTCTCCCGAGCGAAGTCCCAGCTTGCTGAGATCCCATACATACGGGATTTCAATTGACGTCGCGTTTGGATTTTGTATCGTTATATTTTCATAAGTAAATCCGGGCGCAGAAGCATTACCTGTAAGTGATCTCACTCTTCTGTAACCGAGCACAAGTTTTGAAAATCCATAATCATCCGATATGCGTGCTCTGAGGAGAATATCTTTTTCTCCGTTCAAAACATAATTTGTTTGTGCGGGTTCTATGATCGTAATTTCAGGAGCCTCATCACCTATCACTTTAATTGTATAGAAGTTTGAATTTTTATTTTCATTTCCTTTCTCATCTTTCAGGAAAAATTTATATGATCCGTTCTCCTTAATTATCACCGAACCCTTTGCATGTTCACCATTAACTTCAAAGCTGACCGGAACATTGTTCAGCAAAATACCTGCTGATGATAAAGTCTTGTTTGTCTTAATATCAAAGTAAACCGTGCTGCCTGCCGGGCAATAGATATCGCCTTCATTCTCAGCAAGTGTCTTCGAAGGTATTCCCGTGAAATCCGGAGGATAAATTGAAACAACAAAACTCTTAACTATTGGATTATCCGAAACCGAAATTCTGTATTCGGAAGATTTTATATTTTTGTATTGTGCAAAGTAAAGAAGGTTGGTATTAATGTTTTCAATTGTAGTTCTGAAATTTCCTTCAGGTGTGACCTTCAGTTCCACCGGATCCGAAAGCAATTCATATTCATCCGAAGTGATCTGCTTTGTATAAAATTCAATTTCACCGGGCTTAAAGTCACTTTTATTAGAGTTAACATTAATGATAACATTTACCTTATCACCTTTGGATATTTCAACATCACCGGGTGTAACGTCAAAAGAGATCCCAAGCTCGTTATCGATATAATTATAATTGTAATTAAGAATTCTTTTCACCGACCCGAACATCGTTGACGGAAATATTGAAAAGGAAATTACATATAGCAACACAGCGGCAAGTAAAACCAGTGCGGGCTTTTTGAGAGTCTTAAAATCAATGACAGATCCGAGTTCAATATTCCCAGCAGCTTCATCGATCTCATTTATGTCTGCGGTCATAAGCTCGTTAGAAAATATAGTACCGGTATTGGCTTTCGCGTATGATCTGTAAAGTGAAAGAGAGTTTGCAAGTCTGTCCTTTATTTCCCCGAAATTATTTCCGATCTTTTTTGAATATGAAATAAGATCCAACGGTCTGATGACTCCCGCTCTTTTCAAAAAATAGTTCGACAAAAAGTAAACCAGTGTCGTCACTGATGAGGCGAGCATTGTCCAGTAAAAAATTTTTCTAACGGGAGAATCAAAATGAAATATAGCTTCAAGTACGATAAGCACAAAAGCCACGCTTAAAAATATTATAAAGGTATAGAGAAGATTTTTTGTAAGATTGAAAAGAAGCTCTTTCTTATTTACAGCGGTAAGTCTTTTTTCAAATGATTCATATATCGCTGCCGGTGATTTCGTAATGGTCATATGGAAGTTTTCTTTGTATAACTGAGTGAATACGATTTTGTTTCACTTTCAACATAAAGAACCGGGTAAAAGTTATCAAGTTAAATTTGGTTTTTACTATCTTTTGCCTCTTGTTGAAACTTCAACCGGATGACCTCAGAAATTCTGCGGGTCATTAATGCGTGTGTTCTGGCTGCTGATAATTTTTTTTGATCCAGAGGTTTTATTTTCCGGCTTAAAATATTCAGTCAGCTTCATCTTTGCAGTTTCATAATCAGGAAAAAGTTCAACTGCTTTTCGCAAATAGCTTTCAAAGTTTTTCATGTCACGGTTCTTTAAAGAAGCTTCTGCTTTTAAATAAAAGCTCAGTGAACATTTTGGATCCAGCTCTATCGCCTTATTTAGAAGATCTATCGCCTTCCCGGGTGAATTATTTTTTAAATTATAACTCGCAGACGTAAGCAGCCTGTTTACTTCCTTGCTTAAAAAATGAATCCCATTGTCTGAATCAGGTGTGTACTTGTAAACATCAAAACTTTCATAACCCGGGGCATCAATATTTCCCGAGTAAACAGGATTTGCATTAACAACCTTGCACCAGTTGCTCAGTGTAGCAAAGTATTTCACATTATTCTTATTTAAATATTGCTGCATCAGTCCGACATAATTTTCGTCAGAAAGTTTATCAATGAGTTCAGGCGTAACAAGCCCCGCAATATCAATTATTTTCCTATCACTATAAAAACCCACCGCTCCAATCTCATGAGTGGCAACAATGTCGCCGGGCATTGAATTTTTAAAGATCCACTTAGCGGGCTTTATGTGGGATTGTTCGATGTAGTCACACTCCTTTGAATACAGGAAAAGATTGTTTTGCAGATCTTTACCGCAGTAATAAAACATTAAGAGGAATAAGAAGTAAAACGCAAAATTGATCACACTCTCTTGTTTATAGTATTTATTAATACAAATAAATAAACGAAAGAGCCCTGAGACTGAAATGATAATGTAAAACGGTACGAGAGGAATAAGATATCTTCCCATCTGTCCTGCATAAGGCATTTCGTAACAGTAAGCAAAAATAAAAAGGAAGATAAAAATAAAGTAAGGAAAATTACTGTTCTTTTTCTTTTTGAACAGATCAACGGACAAAATTATCAGAGAAAAAATAAAACCGGGAAGCAGTATTTTGTAACTTCCGTTAATGAAAAGGCCCGGTACTTCCGTTGTTAAGAAATAATCACGGCTCATAAACTCAGGGGAGTAAAATATCTTTTTTGCATAGAAGGTATTTGGAAATAAAGTCCCCGATAAATAAAGATTCATAAGCATGTAAGCGGAAATTGAAATTATAACCGGCGCGCTCATTGCAACGCATTTTCTGAAATTTTTCTTCGTGATGCAATTATCCCGAATAAAATCTTTGTTAAACATTATTGAAAAAAATTGATCCGCAAGAATCGCTCCGATAAAAATTATTCCTTCAAGTCTTATCCAGATGATCATTGAAAGAGAAATTGAAAGACACGTTAACTTTTTCTCACGATAGAAATGCGCGGAAGCAACAAGAACGCATGCAAATAGTGTAGTTTCCATACCGGAAGCAGCGAAGAAGATCATCCATTTATCAAGTGAAAGGATCAGAACCATAACGATCATAAAGTAAAAATTTGATCTGAATTCTTTCAGGCTTATTTTATAAAAAAAGAAAATCAGTATAGCGAAGAAAGTAATACCCGGCAAATATCCCAAAAGAAATTCATTTTTGATCAGACCGAAACACGATGCCAGCATGAATGTAAAAAGAGTAGAGCTTGACCCTGATGTAACCATTAGATCCTTATAGTAAGAGAAGGAAAAGAATCCATAAATGTTTTTTGCAAAGGTCAGATGAATAAATGAGTCATCAAAAGGAAATCCGGGTTTTCCGTTTACATTGCAGGAAAACAGAATAAAGTATAAAGGAATAAGTACGCTTAACGAGATAAATACAAAGAGCAAAGCTGACACAATTTTTCCGTGAGGGCAAATAAACGAGGGTTTTAAAGGAGGGCGAAGATTCTTTTTTGACACTGCCGTCAAGAGGGCTGGTATTATCAAAAAAGGGTTGTATGCAAAAATCCGTTATATGAATTTGTTTGTCAAGCATTAAATCTTTACAAAAGTTCAGGCTGCAATCCTTCATAAATCATATATTAAAATGATTATAGTTAAATTGCACAAAAAATTTTAACTCCATCTAAACCATTTCTTTCCCGGCGGCATCTTATTAATGTAGTTTAATTAAATTATGAGTTCACAGGCAGTATCATTAAATCTGATCGTAAAAAATCCCGATGAGGAGTACCGTCTCGTAGAGGAGGCCGTTGACGGGAGTTGCGAGGCATTTAAAATCCTTTTCACAAGGAACGTCACAAAGGTTTACTCCCTATGCCTGAGAATTTCCGCGGATCATAATCTTGCTGAGGACCTCACGCAGGAAGTATTCATTAAAGCATGGGAAAAGCTCAGATCCTTCCGGTTTGACTGCAAGTTCTCTTCATGGCTTCATAGCATCGCGGTTAACCAGTTTCTGATGCACACACGATCGGAGAAACGTGCTACTGAAAGAGAAGATGAATACAGCAGCGGCAGCATTCAGCATGGATCGGATAAGCAGCAGGAATCAAGGATCGATCTTGAAAAGGCAATATCAGGATTACCCGAACAAGCGAGAACGGTTTTGATCTTACATGATATCGAAGGATACAAACACAAAGAGATCTCAGAGCTGATGAGCATTGAGACCGGGACGTCCAAAGCGCATCTTCACAGGGCAAGAAAAATTTTAAGAGAGGAGTTATCAAAATGAACAATGACATTACAGAAAAAAATAACTGTGAGAAAACAGAACAGCTCATTGATGATTATCTTGAAGGGATGATATCATTGAGTGATAAAGAACTTATTGATGAGCATATAGCGGAGTGTGCCGGCTGTTCCGAATATTTTTCCGGAACTTCAGAGCTGATTAAAAAAGTACATTCATTACCGTCAGACCCGGCAATGCTTTCCGCTCAAAAGAAAAGTGATATGTGGGTAAAGGTCGAGTCTAACATTGACACAAAAAAATATGAAAAGGAAAAAGCGCTGAAGCTTGAAGATGATTTGTCGGAAAATAAACCAAACTTCTTTTCCCAATATAAATATTATCTTTCAGGAATTGCAGCTGTGCTTCTGATAGCTGCTGTCTTTTACGGTGTAAAGAATCTTAATGTCAGCAATGACAGGCTCTCACAGCAAAGCACATTCGGCATGGATACTTACTGGAAAGTTTCCAATCTGCAGGGCACGCCATTGATCGGAGATCTGCAGATGAGTTCAAATGACAGTATTAAGGAAGGGCAATGGATACAGACAAACTATGATTCAAGAGCCGAGCTGCTGGTTGCTGACCTCGGAAAAGTTATAATTGAACCAAATTCAAAAGTGATATTCGTAAAGGGAGTTGACGGAAATAACAGGATCCTTGTTGAATACGGGACAATAAACACGAACATGAATTCCCTGCCGGAAACATTTTATGTCGAAATGCCTTCAGCCGTTGCGTCCGACAGAGGAGGAGCTTATACTCTTACAATAGATTCAACAGGTGACGGACTTGTGTATGTAAGATCGGGGAAGATTGAAGTTCAGTCGCCTAACACAGCAGTAATCATACCGGCGGGAAATTTAGTAATGACACGAAAGGATTTCGGAGTAGGAACTCCTTTCAATGAAAACTCCTCAGTTAAATTCAAGAGTGCACTATATAATCTTGACTTTGGAAAATGCGAAGGTGCATGTGTTAACTCTCTTTTGAACAACGCGAAGATTTCCGATGCGATCTCCCTTGTCAATCTGATCCCGAAAGTTGAGAATGAATATAAGGATGATTTCTATACGAAGGTCGCAAATTTTGTTACTCCCCCGAAAAATGTTCACAGGGACAGCATTCCATTTATGAATGAAGAAGATATAAATGAATGGGTTGATAAGATACAGATTGAAGTTCAGGAAAATGTTGCGAAGAGTCTTAAGGCAGTAGAAAAGAATCTGGAGGAGATGAAGAAAACCGGATTTCTAAAAATGGATAGTATACACGATCTGGAAAACTTCGCCAAGAACTGGAAATTCAAAATTAAGACTCATCCCGATGGGAATTATAAATTTGAGGGAGATACTATATATAATGGATTTAACAGCGAGGAGTTTAAAAAAGAAATGGAAGAGGCACAAAAAGAGCTTAAAGAAAATTCCATGATCGATCAGAACCAACTCAAGCTGGATATGGAGGAACTTCGGGAAGATCTGAAAGAAATGCAGAAAGAGCTGAAAGAGGATCTGAACTTTAATAACGAGGAGTTCAGGAAGGAAATGGAAAAAGCAAAAGAGGAAATGAAGAAGGCTATGAAGGAAGTTGAAAAGGGAAACCTTGAAACATTAGAAGATCTTGATACAACCGGTTACAAGCACAGGTTATTTATAAAAAGTAAAAATGATAAGGATAAAGAGAATGTTGAATCACCGGAAACACCCGAATTACCCGAATCACCTGAATCACCGGGAAAGCCCGAAGGCAATGATAAATAATATTAAGCAGAGCATTGCATTAGCATTGCTCTGTATTCCCTTCTTTTAAAAAAAATTATTCTGCATTTTTCTAAAGATTGTTTATAAAAGAAATTATCTTTAGTTTCTTACATTCAAACCAACTGATCAGCAGAATGGCAGAAGTAACCAGCTACATAAAAATTTTTGTCGCCTTAATGGTTCTTGTAAATCCCATTGAAGGAATTCCTATCTTTATAACAAACACACGAAATCTCACAAGAGAGCAAAAGATATCCATAGCAAAAAAAGCATCTATCGCGGTGTTTATCATTTTAATTATTTCATTATTTCTCGGAAAATATTTATTAGAGTTATTCGGCATTGGCATTCCGTCTTTTTCAGTAGCGGGAGGAATAATTATTTTTTTGATCGCGGTCAACATGGTGATAGGGACAAGTTCAGGGGAGAAGGCAATACCGAATAATCCGGATCAGGATGAGGGAGACATCGCGGTTGTACCGCTTGCGACACCTCTTCTTGCAGGACCCGGAGCGATCAGCAGTCTGATAGTTTACGGAAGCCGCAACAACGGACTTGTCGAAGACATTATATTAAGCTCGATCGTTATTCTTGTCGCGGTCACGGTTTGGTTTGCGCTGAAGGCAGCGACACAACTTGATAAAAGATTAAATGCAACAGGCATAAAGGTTCTGACAAAAATTTCCGGTCTGCTGGTGGCAGCTATTGCTGTTGAATTAATTATTTCAGGTTTAAATCAAATGATACCCTCGATGGCAAAATAAATTCCACGAATTTTATCCCAAATTGCCTTTAAGAAATGAAAGCACGCTCTCGAATGGAAAAGATGTAATTTTTATATCACCTGTAAAGGGATGATCGAGAGCAAGTATCAGAATAAGTATGATGGAGTTTGTTGTCGCGAACAATGAGGTCATTGTTGCCTGCACGGCCAGACTCCTTGTTCCGAAGAAAAGTGAAAATCCTACCGAAGTCAGAGCACCAATTACAATAACTGTCCATATCACAACGGGGATATGATTCTGACTGCTTAGCACTCTCATGCGTCTGTAGTCAGTAACGTTATTGAGTCTGATAATTGATTCTTCGAAAACTACTTTTTGTTTTTCGTTTTCAAAATTTTCCATGCTCATGTAGATCTTCCAGAGTGCGATGAGAGTTTGCTTAGAGGAAGGATTCGACTCATCGACGCTAAGCAGCGGCCAGTCTTCATTAATGACCTGTGACAAATACTGAAGTATCTTTTCTTTTATCGGTGATCTTATGGATTCAGGAAGAGCTTCCGTATTAAGATAAAGATCCTGCAACATATTAGCCTCACGGTCGCAGAAATCCCGTGCCGAATTATAATCCGCCCAGGTTGCGTATACAACAAAAGCGATCAGCACGGCATAGATCAGACCAAGAGCGTTGAATAAAAAACCCCCGACTTCGTGATTCTCACGAAAAGTTTCCCAGTTCAGTTTTCTTCTTACAATTCTAAGTGCTATTACTGAAAAGGAAGTACTAACAAGCATTGCTATGGAGATCATTAAAAAGGTAGGCAGGTTTAGAAAATAATGGTACATAAAAAATTTTAATTGAAAAAAAATTATAAGAATTTATGTTTTACATTTGCTGTATCACCGGCATCAGATCCGATATCACCCTGCAATTCATTAGCAGCTTTTAATTCTGCGATACGTTTTTTCTCCGCCTTTGAAATAAAAGCAACCGCGATAAGAATAAACACAAGCGATATCCAGTCTTCGACAGCGGGAAACTTTCCTCCGAAAGAATAATAAAATATGAGAGTAGCCGCGGTTCCGGCAACTAGCGAGGTAAGACGGTTCACAAGTCCGGCAAAAGTAGCCGTCCTTCCTTTGAACATAAAAATAAATACCGAGAAAAACGCTACCGCGCCAAACGCGGTACCGGCAAGTACAGCCCAGCCCCACATTGTATGAGGAGTATTAAAAGCTCCGATGTATTGATTGATCTGCAAACTATTCCAGCCGAACAGCTTTGGAGAATTATATAGAAGTACACCCGCAATGATCATTGTAATTGTAGCGGCGATCTGTTCTATCGCGAAAAATCCTTTATTATCCTGCTTCACATTTTTGCCGCGTGTATTTTTATAATAATTCATTATGTATATCCTTATGAAGTATGCAAGAATATAACTGCCGAGGATAGTCATCGCTGCAGTATTATATATGAAATCAAAGCCGGTGTCTCTCTGCCAGAAAACATTTATCGCAACGGCAATGAGAGCAAACATGACAGCTATATTTTCTTCTTTGTAAACATGTTTCTTGAGAATGCCCCGCTTTATTTGTATTGCATCTACAGCACGACTTATTATGATAACGCTCCCTCTCATTATTACCATTGCAACCATTACAGATATCGGGAGTGAATACATTAATGTTGTAGTCGGGATGACTACAGCGGTACAAATACCTGAAGGAATTATGTAGAGAAATTCTTCGGGAATTTTCAATCCAAGAAAATCAATGAGACCGTTTGAGTGAAACTTATACCATTTCAGAGTCAGCACTATAGAAAGAGCGAAAAGATTACCGCCGACCGTACTGTAAACAAGATACTGCATATCCTGCATTCCCGGAAATCCGCCTGCCGTGTTTCCGAGAAAATATTTCACACTGATCCCGGTGATGACATAAAAAACAAAGTAACCCATGCAGAGTTGTATCAGCCGTCCGGTACTGCCTTCTTCGGTTTTCCACATAAACATAGTCTTCTGTAAATTTATATTAATATAACATTTCTTAATTAATTTTCAACTATTAATAATAAAAGGAACAGTACCAGGCCGGCTGTGCTAACAGCCCTGTGATACATTCCTCCTTTCTTTCCCAACGGAAGTATCAGCATGCATATTAATGATGACAAACAGAATACAAATCCCGGAGCTGATAACTTTACTAAGATCAGAAATAAAATAAGATTAAGAATTATAGCAGCAAAAAAAATCTGATGAGTTAGCCTGGTCAGTGAAATAAATCTGAAGTGTAATAGCCAGCCTATGGTGTAATTGATTACATAGAGAGAAATGCCGGTGTATAAAAGTGTGATTGTCATTAGTCAATAGTCAATAGTCAATCGTCAATCGTCAATAGTCAATCGTCAATGAATTCGTTTGACGTCTGACGTTTGACCCGCTTCGCAGAGCGAAGCGAGGCGAGCGTCAAGGTTATTTAAAATTATTTCCAAAACTATTTTTAAAGGCGAGTTCGCTGACATCTTTTCGCTTAGAAGATTTCCAGTCAATCGCGGGGCGCTTCATATCTTTATCGGTATAGCCCATTCTGAATATCGCCATCATTTCAAAATCATCGGGGACATTAAGCATATCGGAGATCGCTTTCCAGTTCTCAGGAATTTCTCCGGGAGTGGAAATGAATTGCATACCCATTCCCGATGCTGTTGTAACAAGCCATAGAGTTTGAATGACAGCTCCCATTGAAATGACCGAATAGAATCCGGAAAGCTCTTCCTTTTTATATTCATCTTTCGTAAGAAGGATAACAAATAATACCGGTGACGTAGCCACTAATTTTTCTTCATCATTACCGAGGATCCTTGAAACTTTGAATCTCGAAATGATCTTTCCCCCTGCTTCCGAAAAAATACTTTTGGCGAAAGGTTTTAAAAAAACCGGAAGATGATCGATATGTATTCCGTCTTTTGTTTTTTCCATCTCCTCTTCACTGAATCGAAAATATTTCCTGTACTGTTTCCAGAACCTGCCGTCATCCATAAGCTGCACCATTGAATCACCAGCTATCTTCGCGATCTTTTTTATAGTAGCATCTTCTTCTATGACTACAAATCTCCAGGGCTGTGAGTTAAAATGACTCGGGGCGTGTGATGCCATTTTTACAAGTTGTTCAAGATGCTCCTGTGTAACTTTTTTATTTACAAATGCGGTGTTGGTTGTCCTTCGGTTTATTATTGCTTCGAATAGATCCATTTTCGTTTTGTGAAAATTTAAATTTTTTTCTAAAGCGCCCTAATCATGTATCCTGTAATGACCTGCAATTTTCCACTTCAATAGTTTGTCTTCTTCGGCGATGTATCCCGGATCAGGATGATTATGTATCACAAAATAATTACTACCGGTTTTATTGTCGGAGACAATTCCTGTATGATCACTTGCTCCGTCCTCATTCATGTCCCAGACAATAACATCGCCGGGCAGGAAATTTTCACCATCACCTTTGATCCAGTTGTTTGAAAACCATACTTCAAGATTCATAATTCTTCTGTGATCAATATTTGAATCGGGTTTTTTATTGCCCCATCTTGAAAAAGGATATTTACTTTTGTTTTTTGAAATATCTTTCTGAACAGCTTCCTGCAGATCGACAACGCCGGCATTTCTGAGTGAGCGGATTATTACATCGGTGCAAACCCCGAGTCCGGGATCGAGGTCTCCTTCCGGATAAACTTTTTTTCCTGTAAATTCTTTATTCCTGTATTCAAGAACATAGTAAGCCATTGACATATCATAACGTGCTCCATCCTTAAGATCCTGTTTTGCGCCGTCAAGAATTCTTTGCTGCTTATCATTAAGAATGATCTCCTGTTTTAGTGTTGTCAAATTGGACCCGGAGACATTCTTGCTTCCTGAAGAAATATTTTTATTGCAATGGATAGATAATATAAAAAAAAATAAAATGCCGGTTAATCTAACAAGGATCATGTGATACTATACTATTTCAAGTTTAATTATTGTTTTTTTAAATCAGCGTTAATGTATTAGGATCAGTGTAATGCCTGCCCGAGGCTGATGGGCGCGTTCTATTTTATTCACTAAAATTATCTTCCGAAGTCATCGGATATTCTTCTGATATCATCTTCATCGGAAGGATTATCAGGATTGGTGTGAACCCATATTTCCGCGATTATACCCCAGTCTTCCATTCCGACCAAGCGATGACGCGTCCCTAATTTCAATTCTATCAGATCATTTTCATTATAGACATCCATTTTTTCAGGCTGAGCATCCGTATCGCTTGCATAAACACCGACTGGTCCTTCCACGACGTGCCACAGCTCTGATCTTCTTTCGTGAACCTGCCATGATAATTTTTTTCCGGGAGCGACAGCAAGTATTTTCGGACTTACATTTAATTTTGATACATCAAACGGAAGAACAGTATCTGAAAAGTAAATTGATAAAAATTTTTCAAGACTATCGTCCGCGATCTTAAAAAACCCTCCCCATGGTCTTTCGAAATCTTCTCCTGAAATTTTTAAACCCTTTGCTTCCAATTCATTTTTTATCTGTTTGTGAATTTCTTCTTTACTCTTCATTAAATTTGTTTTTTAAGAATTATGATTTAATTTTTTTAATACCTTCTTTGAAATTGTTTCCCCGATCGCGAAGCACGATGTCGCGCCGGGAGATGGTGCATTGCAGACATTTACTGATCGCTCATTTTCAATAAATAAAAAATCATCAATTAATCTTCCCTCATTGTCACATGCCTGAGCTCTCACGCCTGAGCCCCCGGGTATGAGGTCATCAATTTTTATTTCAGGAATGATCCTCCGGAGTGATCTTAAAAATTCTTTTTTTGAAATGGATCTGTAAGCTTCATAAAAGCCTGTCTTCCAGTATTCTTTTATGATTTTATGAAAACCTTTGTAGCTCAGTGTATCAGTCAGTTCTCTAAAATTAAAATCACTTTTTTTGTAACCTTCTTTTCTAAAAGCAAGCACCGCATTAGGTCCGGCTTCAACTTCCCCATCCATACGCCTTGTGAAATGTACGCCAAGAAAAGGAAACTCCGGGTCCGGGACCGGATAAATTAAATTTCTTACAAGTGAACGCTTACTTTTTTTAAGTTTAAAATATTCTCCTCGGAACGGGATGATCCTGAAATCTATTTTGCCGTTGATCATTGACGCGATCTTATCCGAATAAAGTCCGGCACATGATACCACTGCTTTAGCATTAAACAAAAAATTGCATGTCTTAACTTCAGCACCGCTGCCGCTTAATTTAATGTTCGTTACTTTTTCATTTAATCTGATCTGTACACCTTTAGATTTTATCAGCTCCGCGATTTTTCCAGAGACAGTTTTATAGTCCACTATCCCTGTCTGAGGAACCACTATTCCCCTGATTCCCGCAGCGTCAGGTTCAAACTCTTTTATCTCCTTTCCGGAAATGATCTTTGTACCTGTCAAACCATTTTGAATGGCTCTTCCATAAAGTAATTGCAGCGGCTTCAGTTCTTTCTCATTCACGGCGACTATGATCTTGCCGCAAATTTCATATGGAATATTATTTTCAATACAAAATCCGAGAAGCATTTTGTATCCGCGGATACAATTTTCAGCTTTAAGACTACCTGGTTTGTAATAAATTCCAGAATGAATAACTCCGCTGTTATGACCGGTCTGATGGAAAGCGGTTTCAGATTCTTTTTCAAGTACACAAATTTTTAATGTAGGATCGCCTTCAACCAGTTTATACGCCGTACTTAAACCTATGATACCGCCGCCGATGATTATCACATCGAAATTATTCATACAATTAAGTATCAAAATACAAAAGATGTGTTTAAAAAAATACAGTAGATTGATTTGTCAAGTTATGTCAGGCAATGTAAGGTAATGTAACTTTTATATCTTTTTAGATTTCTTATAAAAAAATGGTTTACTAATTTGACGTTCCGAAAAATAAAATCTTAAACTAAAAAGAGCAGAAATTAATGTCAAAGAATACACCAATCACTGTAGCACATGGAGATGGGATAGGACCCGAGATCATGGATGCAACACTTAACATCATTAATGCCGCAGGTGCAAAGCTGGATATAGAAACAATTGAAGTTGGAGAGCAGGTTTACCTCAGGGGAAATTTAGCGGGAGTTGAACCCTCTGCATGGGATTCACTCAGACGTACCAAGGTGTTTCTCAAAGCTCCGATCACTACACCGCAGGGCGGTGGATACAAAAGTTTAAATGTTACAACCCGAAAGACTCTAGGGCTTTATGCCAATGTAAGACCTTGTGTGTCTTACCATCCGCTTGTTTCAACAAAACATCCGGTGATGGATCTTGTGATAATAAGAGAGAATGAAGAAGATCTTTACGCGGGAATCGAATACAGGCAAACCCAGCAAGTGTATCATTGTCTGAAGATCATTACAAGACCGGGTTCTGAAAAGATCATCCGTTATGCATTTGAATACGCTGTAACAAACAACAGAAAAAAGGTAACGTGTTTTGTTAAAGATAATATAATGAAACTGACGGACGGATTATTTCATAAAATTTTTCTTGAGATCGCTGCAGAATATCCGGATATTGAAAATGAAGTATGGATAGTAGACATAGGTGCGGCAAAAATGGCTGACACACCTGAAAAGTTTGATGTGCTGGTTATGGAGAATCTTTATGGTGATATATTGTCCGATATTGCCGCGCAGATAACCGGATCGGTTGGCCTTGCGGGATCATCTAATATAGGAGAGAACTTCGCAATGTTCGAAGCTATACACGGTTCCGCTCCGAGAAGAGCCGGTCAGAATCTTGCAAATCCTTCGGGGCTGCTGCTTGGAGCTGTAATGATGCTTAATCATATTGGTCAGAATGAAGTCGCTACGAAAGTTCATAACGCGTGGCTCAAAACACTCGAAGACGGTATACATACATACGATATTTTTAAAGAAGGAGTAAGCAAGGAAAAAGTCGGCACAAAGGAATTTGCAAACGCAGTCATTGACCGTCTCGGCCAAAAGCCGGAAACGCTCAAAGCTGTCGAATATAAAAAGCTGGTAAAGAAGGAAGCAAAAAAGAAGGAAACAAAAAAAGTTTTAAAGCAGCGAAAGGATCTTGTAGGAGTTGATATTTATATGGACTGGAGCAGCGGAAGCGCTGAAGATCTTGGAGAGCTTTTGAAAAAAGTTACATCGACGGGATTAAAGCTTGGCTTTATCAGCAACCGCGGAGTAAAGGTCTGGCCTGACGGGCATTCTGAGATCTTCTGTACTGACCACTGGCGATGCAGGTACTTTGCAGCCAATAAAGGCGAGAACGTAAATCACAGCGAAGTGATCACGCTGCTTGATAAAATAAATGACGCCGGGTTCGATTTCATAAAGACCGAACACCTGTATAACTTTGACGGGAAGCCTGAATATTCTGAAGCAACCGAAAAATAAATTTCTTCATAAATAATTTTTAATAACAGTCCCGGAGAAAATTTTTTCCCGGGATTTTTATTTTAGGGCTTGACAAACAAGATCCCATAACATATTTTTGTAAAGCACTTTAAAAAATAAAGTACTTTAATTAGAATACATGAAAAACTTTTTTGAACCGAAACACCTGCTAATCTTACTTATCATACTATTATTATCTTATCTCAACCTTGTATGATGAACCCGAATGGATGTTCAGTCAGATCGATGAATATCTAAAGAATAATTAAAACTATATAAAATTTTTTACAAAACAATTTAATCTAAAGAGCTATGAGTACAATAGAAGCAGAATCAGAACTCAGTGTAATAAAAAAAATAATGGAGGACAGCCGCAGGCTGAATATAGATAACGGCAAACATTATTTAATGTGGGGTATTCTTGTAACCTTCGCGCTGATCTGTAATTATATAATGCTTCTCACAAAAACCGGTGGTCAGTATATCGGGATAATGTGGTTTGTCCTGATGATCTCCGGAGCTATTATTGACAGTATCATGAAAAAAAGAGAGGTAAGAACTCTGAAAGCAAATACATACGCGGGCAATATAGTTGGTTCACTATGGCTTGCGTCGGGGATCGCTATGTTCATTTATGGGTTTGTCGGTCTTATTACCAAATCATATAATCCTGTTTTTATCTGTCCGATTATTTCCACTTCACTTGGGATCTCCTATTACACCAGCGGGGCAATACAAAGATTAAAATGGCTTCAGAATGTTTCATACGGATGGTGGGCAGGCGCGATATTTCTTTTTGTGTTTCCAAGCATTCATTCCGTGCTTGTGTTCGCATTAATGCTTGTGGCTTTTCAGATAGTTCCGGGAATAATTTTAAACATAAATTCAAAAAAGTTTTTAGAAAGCGAAGCACATACACTGAATGTCTGATTTTGACTATACACATATTGACGATGTAATACATTCCAGGATAAGGACATCGATAATGGCTGTGCTTGTAAGCGTCGAAGAGGCTGAGTTCAACTATCTTAAAGAGAAAGTGAACGCTACCGACGGAAATCTCAGTGTTCACATTAAAAAACTGGAAGATGCCGGCTACGTGTCTGTAAAAAAAATCTTTGTTGACAGAAAACCGGTTTCAAAATATAAAATCACAAATAAAGGATACAAAGCATTTGAGAACTATATCAAGAGACTGGAAAGCATAGTAAAAAATAATTTTAAAAATTAATTTTGAATAAAATGGAAAAATTATCGGAGCAACAAATTACGGACGAGTTAAAAGATCTCAAGGGCTGGAGCCTTTCCGGAAGCTCAATCATAAAAAAATTCACCACTGCGGGATTTCCGCAAACGATGGGACTTGTAACAGCGATCGGAGCGTTCTGCCAGCAGCATGACCATCATCCCGATTACCTGACAATGAAGTACTCAAGCGTGGAGGTTTCATTCTCAACGCACACTGCAAAGGGAATTACAAAAAAAGATACAGATATTGCAAAAGATATAAACACATTAACATTTTAAAAATAGCTGATATGAAAAAAATTTTCACATTCTTATTGTTTGCAATTTCAATGAATATCTTTGCACAGGATTCGACAAGCACTCAAATAACAAAGATCTTCGGAAAAGTAAAAGGAGAACATGACAGCATACTAAGAGCTGCGAATCTTGTGATTGAGGGGACTGTTGACGGAGCAACTACTGATGACATGGGATATTATGAATTTGAAACCGAAAAGACAGGACAGCAAAACATTATTGTTACAATGAGTGAATATGCAAAGAAGGTTGTTCCAGTGGATATCACTCCGGGAAGGGATCTTGAATTAAATGTAAAGATGACCAGGGAAGAAATAAAAACCGAAGAAATTATTATCACTGCAAGTTCTTTTACATCGGGAAATAATAATGCTGTCACATTGACTCCACTTGAAATTGTCAGAATCCCGGGAGCTGACGCGGACCTATACAGAGCAATAACTACCTTCCCCGGTTCAAACCAGGTAAATGAAGGAAGCCGTATCACTGTACGCGGCGGAGATCCTGATGAAGTACTTACGATTTTAGATCTTGCTTCACTTTACAATCCTTTTATTTTCGATGAAACATTTAACGTATCATCATATTCTACGGTCAACCCGTGGGGACTTCGCGGGATAAATTTCACAAGCGGGGGATTCTCCGCAAAGTATGGGAATGTTTTGTCTGCGGTTCTCGATCTGAAATCATATGACATGCCTCAGGGTTCAGGAATGTTCGCATGGCTTGGGCTGGCGAACGCCTCTCTATCGGGTGTATATCTTTCAAAGGACAGAAATTTCGGCGCAACATTTGACATTGGAAAATTATTTCTTGAGCCATACTTTGCCATTAACGGAAAGCATTCGGAGTTTTCACCTATTCCGCAATCTAACAACGGAGGTGGAACGCTTTCATTTAAAATAGGAACGGCAGGCAATTTAAAATTTTATGGAAATTACAGTGATGATAAAGTCGGAATTCAAAGTACAACTCCTTCATATAAAGGATACTTCAATTCAAAGTCAAAGAGCTTTTTTTCAAATGGAAAACTGATGGTAGCTCCTTCATCATCAACACTTCTTAATGCAGGAATTTCTTTTAGCCTTTATGAAAAAAATTCCGAATTCGGTGTTCTTGATTCAAAAGAGAAAGATATTTATTCCAAGGGAAGAGTGGATTTTACAAAACAGATGAGCAGTAAAGTTGATATAAATTCCGGAATAGAATATGAGTATAATGCATATGATATAGACGGAACTGTTCCTGAACTTTCTTATGATCTGAAAACCGGCGCTCCTTCATTTACTCTTGACACAACGACAAATACAGGCAGGATAGGAGCTTACACGGAAGCGCAGATCAGAGTAGGAGAAAAATTTTTTGTGATACCGGGTGTAAGGACAGATTATCACACACTTTCTGAAAAAATTAGTTTTGATCCCAGGATATCATTCGGTTACCAGTTCACAAAATACAATGCTGTCAGGGGAGCAGTAGGAATGTATCATCAGTATCCCAAACTAAGCAATTACTTCAGGGCTGATAACAATGATCTCAGAGCTCAGGATGCTATGCACTATATTCTGGGTTATGAATATAACAACGAGGGGAATTATATTTTCAGAGTGGAAGGATATTATAAGGATTATTCTAATCTTGTTTTGCTTGACAAAAGAGATTTCTTTTATCATTCACAAGGAGAAGGAAATGTAAAAGGAGTTGATGTTTTTTTAAAAGCGAGAATTAAGAACAAGTTCACCGGATGGATCTCCTATGCGTACACCGACTCCAAGAGAAAGCAATATGATGCGCTGACGTTAGTTCCGGCGAACTACAACATTCCACATACCCTAAGCGTTGTCGGCAGCTACAATCTGACCGATCAGATCGTTTTCGGTGCGACATACAAGCTGTCAACCGGTAAACCCTTTACTCCAGTGATTGGAAGTGAATTTGTTCCTTCACTCAATGTCTACAAACCCATTTACGCGGAGACCAACAGCGGAAAATTTCCCACTTACCGAAGAGTTGATATGAACGTACAATACATATTTGCTTTATTCGGTAAGTTTGCCGTTGCGGTCATTTCGGTGAACAATGTATTGAATCAAAAAAATATTTATGATTACACATACAATGCGGACTACACACAACGATTGGAAATCATTACGAACAATAGACGCTCTCTTTATCTGGGGCTTGGACTTCAGTTATAAAGTGTAGAGTGAAGAGTGAAGAATTGTAGAGACAGAGAGGGAAAGGATTAATTATTAACATTAGATCTTTAAACCAATATAATAACATTTGAAATTTAAAAAAAAAAGGAGAATAAGAAATGAAGAGGCAAGTTAGTTTTGTGATCATACTTTTGATCACTTTAAGTTCTATTAATATCACAGTAAACGCAAGTGAGGACTTTGAAAAAGCTATGAAGAAAGCAAAGAAGAATTTAAAAACAGCAATGGATAAGAGCGATGCCGCGTTGCTTAAAAAATCACGCGGTGAGTTTGAAAGGATCCTTCAGCTGAAGGAGGATATGTGGTTAGTTAATTATTATATTGCTTATAGTGATTACGGGCTTTCATTGAATGCCAGTATAAACCAAAAAACCGATGATGTAAAAAAATACACGGTTTCGGGAATTGACGTCCTCAATAAATCGATAGATGCGAATCCTGAATTTGCTGATACATACGTTTTGCTGGAAGCGCTTAATTTCAACAGATGGCAATATGAGCAGGATAAAATGCAGGATATAATTTCTGCAACTCAAAGCGCGGAAACAAGCGCGGAAAAATTAGAGCCGGGCAATCCCAGGTTGATTCTTATAAAAGGGATTGCATATTTTTATACACCTGAAGCTTTTGGCGGAGGACCAAAGGTGAGTATCCCTGAATTTGAAAAATCAATTTCCCTTTTTGAAAAAAGAAAAGAAAAAAGCGGGCTGTATCCCGACTGGGGAAATGACCTTGCTCTTGGGTATATGGCTTTGAGCCTGATAAAAAGAAATGATGACGGCGACATGACGAAAGCAAAAACATATATTGATGAGGCTGTTAAGTTAAATCCGGATTCGGGATTCATTAATGTTTATGTAATGGATGAGTATAAAAAGAATTCGGAGAGTAAGTAATACTTGAATTATTGTATTTCCATTTCCAACTCATGAGATTTTCTATGATGCCGGCTTTAAGAGGATCATTGGAAATATAGTTTTTGATATTAATGAGTTCTTGATAATTTCTAACAATATGGTCATAGCTCTCCTGCTCCCAGAAGTGACCAGAGAGGTTGAGAGTCTTGTTTGATTCTCTGGATGTGTGGCGCTTGATCGACTGCATGGTTTTGTAGAGCGGTTTTAAAAACCGCTCTACATGAATTAGCATGTGCACGTGATTTGGCATCACACAATACGATAGCAGCGTATAGTCCTTCCCATCCAGAAACTTCATTGCATCGCATACTATTTTCGCGATCCGCTCATCAGATAAATAATTAACACATGTTAATGACCTGTCTAAATAATAATCGAATTTTCCGAAATATTTTTTTTGAAGAATGTATAACTGGTTTTTTCTTTCCATCCCAACAAATGCTGCTGAAATAATTTTTTTCTCTGTCAGGTAATCTGTTTTCAGATGGTTAATTAAGTATTGAGGCAATGAGTCTTTCAGCCGGTAAGTAATAAAATAATATGCATTGTCTATCTGACAATGAGGAAGATGTCTTCTATAATAAAGTATGGCTCCTTTCATATTCATCGTCGGGCGTCTCCTGTTAGCCGGTTTTAAAAACCGGCTAACACAAATATAAAAAATTCCGATCAAAATTTAACTGCTTCAAGATTTATTTTTCTAATTAATTTCTAAACTATAATCCATACTTTTACAAAATTTTAAATCTTAAATATGCCCCGAAAAATCAAAGCCCCTACTGGAACAACTCTCACCTGTAAAAACTGGCATACTGAAGCTGCCATGAGAATGCTGATGAATAATCTGGATGCCGATGTTGCTGAAAGACCGGAGGAGCTGATTGTGTATGGTGGAAGCGGTAAGGCAGCCCGCAACTGGGATTGCTATGATAAGATCATTGAATCCTTAAAAATTTTGGAAGACGATGAGACTCTGCTTGTACAGTCAGGAAAGCCGGTTGCAATTTTCAAAACGCACACGGGTGCTCCGAGAGTTTTAATATCTAATTCTCAACTTGTTCCTGCATGGGCAACCTGGGATGAATTCAGAAAACTCGAAGCATTGGGACTTACAATGTACGGACAAATGACCGCAGGGAGCTGGATATATATTGGAACTCAGGGAATACTTCAAGGAACGTATGAAACATTCGCTGCATGTGCGAATAAACATTTCAACGGAAATCTTGAGGGGAAATTTATTCTTACATGCGGGCTCGGAGGCATGGGGGGAGCACAGCCTCTTGCTGCTACACTAAACGGCGCAGCGTTTCTCGGTGTTGATGTTGACAGGTCAAGGATCCAAAAGAGAATTGAAACCGGTTACTGTGATGTATTGACCGATAGTCTTGATGAAGCAATAAAGTTAGTACTTGATGCAAAGCAAAATAAAATTGCCAGGTCAATAGCCCTGGTGGGCAATGCCGGAGAAGTTCTTCCTGAAATTTTGAGGCGAGGGGTCATTCCGGACAT
>JBDTLQ010000004.1:0-26092 GCA_039934715.1 Ignavibacteria bacterium
CAACGAAGACGATGAATCTGTAAAAATAAATTCGGACTCAAAGAACTATAGCGTAATATGCAAGAGCGAACTTGATCTTTTACTGGATAAATTTACAGATAACAAAAGCGGCGGGAGGATCAAAAAAGAAATCAAATCACCGATGCCGGGGATCATAAAAGCACTGAATGTTAAACCCGGCCAGCAGGTAAATAAAGGTGAAGTGATGCTTGTTCTTGAGGCAATGAAGATGGAAAATGAGATCAAGGCTCATGCAGACTGCGTGATCAAAGAGATCAATATTGCAGCGATGAGCTCGGTAGAAAAAAATGAACTTCTGTTGACAATTGAGTAACAGTTTAAATAACATTTAAAACTTAATTTTATAATCACTTGTTTCTAGCATTCGCGTCTTTAATAGCGGCAGTAGTGCCGATGTTTATCTATCTGCTTATCATCTGGATAATGGACAGATATGAAAGAGAACCATTCTGGTTTGTCCTGCTGAATTTTTTCTGGGGAGCGACCGGCGCAATATTCCTCGGGATAATCGGAAGCATAATTTTCCAGATCCCTCTGAATGAAGTAATAAATGCCGTATCCGATGGTGATGCAAGCGAGCTTGTGAATCTTTCGGGAGCAGTCATCACTGCTCCGCTTGTTGAAGAATTCACTAAAGGAGTTTTTCTTCTTATTATTTCGATGAGTAAGAAATTTGACGGTGGTGTTGACGGAGCTGTGCTTGGAGGAGCCATTGGTCTGGGTTTCGGCATGACTGAGAATTTCATGTACTTTCTTTCTTACGGAACAACACCTGTAGCGTGGCTGATGCTTGTTGTTATCAGAACTTTATTTTCAGCAGTGATGCATTGTCTTTCCACTGCAACTTTCGGGGCGTTTCTCGGATATTCCAAATTCAAGCCTCTCGTGTATAAAATAATTTTAGTGCCAACCGGATTTTTTCTTGCGGTCTTCCTGCATTTCGCGTGGAATCTTTCTGTAAGCTTTCAGGATACAACAATTTTCGGATTCCTGTTTTTAATAATGTACCTGTTTGTAACCTTCGCGATATTTCAGATCTCGGTTTACTTTGAAGGGAAGACAATTTTAAAAGAGCTTCAGGACGAGGCGAGCCTTGGATTAATTCCGTCGGATCACCTGAATCATCTTCCATATATAACGCGGCGATACAAATACGGCTGGTGTCCTATAGGTGTTGATCAGAAAAATTATGTCAAGACAGTGACCACTTTAGCATTGAGAAAAAATCAGTATAAAAACACAAAGGGAAATATGCAGCAGAGCTATCTGAGGGATATTGAAAACCTGAGATATAAAGTGCAGCTTATGTTTTATAACGCGAGTAATCAGTATAATAGTCAGATGAACCGTTAGTTCAGCTTTTAAAATCAAACCTATAACATTTCGAATAATTGTCACGGCATTTCAATTTATTTCAAACACAGCCATTGAAAATAATATTGAAAGGACACTCACAGGACTGCAGAAATTTTTTATAAAGCAAAAAAGAATCATAAAGTACATTTTAATAAATACTGATTTATTGATCCGTAAATCCTTTGTATTAATATGAAAGGGATCTTCGGAAATATCAGGGAGAGCCAGTATGTAAGAAATGTTTCAGTACTCGCCTCCGGCACTATCATAGTCCAGGCAATTTCCATTATCATATCTCCTGTGCTTTCACGTCTTTATACTCCCGGAGATTATGGTCTGTTTGCGGTTTTTATGTCATGCGTTGGTGTGCTGTCCGTGATCTGCTGTTTCAGATATGAGCTTGCAATTCTGATCCCAAAGAAAAATTCCGAAGCGGACTCTCTGCTAAAATTATCTCTTATCATCGCTGCACTATTCTCGTTGCTGATCTTAATTGTAACTATAATCTTTAACACACAGCTGACATCCTTACTGGGCAACGATAAGATCGGCTTGTGGCTTTATTTCCTCGGACCAATGCTGCTGTGCGCGGGGATAACACAGGCGTTCACTTTTTGGTTTAACCGTAGTAAGAGTTATAAAACTATTTCTGGCGTCAGGGTTTTTCAATCTTCAGCAAACTCCGGGCTGTCGCTCCTGCTTGGATTCTTAAAACAGAATTCATTCGGACTGATCCTGAGCTCCATCGTTTCTCAAATACTGTCATCAATTTTTCTTTTAAAAAGATCGGCAGTGAAAGTGAACCTCAGATCTGTTGATCTATCAGGGTTAAAATCAATAGCGGTAAAGTTTAAGGAGTTTCCTTATTTCAATTTGCCGGCGGCCTTGCTGGATACATTTTCCATCAACTCCATTATATTACTGCTGAATTATTTTTTTTCCGAAACTGTGACAGGGTCATATTCATTTGCACTAAGATTGCTTTCGATACCGACTGTAGTGATAGGTGCTGCAATCGGTCAGGTCTTTTTTCAGAAAATATCCGAAGCTGATAATAGAGGAGAAAAGATCACCGGCATAGTTCAGAAGTCGTGGAAAACATTATTCCTGATCGGCATCATCCCGACAGTAATAATATTTTTTTTTGGAAAGGAGTTGTTTACTTTTATCTTCGGACAAAGCTGGGCTGAAGCAGGAATTATAAGCAAGTATCTGTGCCTGCTGACATTTTTTACTTTTATAAGCTCGCCTACAAGCAGTGCGATGATAGTTTTGAAAAAACAAAAGACCGTGCTGATGTTCAATATTGCCGCATTCATTTACCGCCCGCTGGCAATATTGTGGGGCTACTATACAAATAATTTTCTTAACGGAATAATTTTATATGTGATCCTTGAAATAATTCAGGTAATGCTTTACAATTTTATTCTGTTGAAAAGTTCGTCGAAATCTGATCGGATGACCGGCAATAAATAATGTTTTAAAGAATTTAAGTATGAATATTTTTTTAATTCCTTCATGGTATCCGGATGAAAAAAATTATGTGCAGGGGATCTTTATCAAAGAACAATTCAATGCCCTGGCAGAATTTAAAAGGGACTCTAATTTTATTGTAAGCCATTTAAGGAATTTTAATTTACCGTTAAAAAAACCTACCGAGAGTTTACGTTCGGTTGTCGATTATTCAAAACAACATAAAACAATCTTTAAGGAACAGGGCCCTAATCTGAGCGTAATAGAAAACAGTGCGCTTGCATGGACAGACAAATTAAAAGGGAATATTTCCCAACAGGTAAAAGCCCGCTTTGAAAACTTTTTGTTTGCCCGAAAAAAATTCGGTCATATTGATCTGATACATGCACACGTCTCATATCCAGCGGGATTCGCCGCGATGAAGCTTAAGGAAAGATACGGTGTTCCTTACATAATTACAGAGCATATGGGACCGTTTCCATTTCAGCACTTTATTAAAAAAGGAAAGTTGTCTGAAAAAATTTCTTTGCCGGTAAAAAATTCGGATAGAATGATCGCGGTCAGTTCATCTCTAGCGGATAAAATTAAAGAATATACCGGAAAGTCTTCAGTTGTAATTCCAAATGTTGTGAATGAAAATGAATTCCTTCCTTTGCCCGAAGGAAAATTAAATAATGATAAGATAACTTTTCTGACCGTATGCAGTCTCATTGAATCAAAAGGTATAAATGAATTGCTGCATGCAGCTAAAAATGCGTGCGGTATCAACGAGAGAATTGAATTTATAATTGCCGGAAACGGTGTGATGAAAAAAGATATTCTGAGTTTCATTACCGCGCATGATCTTTCGGACAGAATTTTTTTGGAGACTGATCTTGACCGTAAGAAGGTCACTGAACATTTTCGCAACTGTGACGCTTACGTTCTCCCAAGCCATCATGAATCTTTTGGTGTGTCTTACATTGAAGCGATGGCTTGCGGAAAACCTGTCATAGCTACAGATTGCGGAGGACCTGCTGATTTTATAAATTCTGACAACGGATTGCTGGTACCGGTGAACGACATTGAGGAAATTTCAAATGCGATATTATACATGGCGGAGCATTTAGGTAAATATGACAGGAAAGTTATAAATAAATATTTTATGGAAAACTTTTCACGCAAAGTTGTCAGTGAGAAAATTTTTTCGGTATATGAAGAGGTGACCGGTGCAAACAGGTAAGAAAAAAATATTAATAATTTCAGTCACTGATCAGGATTCGGATCCGCGCGTGATAAGGCAAATAGATTTTTTAAAAGATGAATACGATATCTTCGGCTGCGGAATTAGTAATAGAGCATTGTCTCCGGAAAAATTTTACAAAATAAGTATCAACCGCAGATCGCTGCCAGTAAAGATAGTGACAGGCTCAATGATACTTATGAAAATGTTTGACAGAGCTGAAAAGTATATATTAAGATCAAAGATAAAAGCTGAGTTCAGTGAAGACCAGGTTCCTGAATTTGATCTTATAATCGCGAATGATCTTGATTCCATTCCTATAGCTTTTAAAAAATTCAGATCGAAAAAAGTGATCGCGGACCTGCATGAGTATGCTCCGGAGGAATTTGAAGACAAATTGTACTGGAAACTTTTTCATAAGAAATATATGATCCATCAGTGCTCAAAATACTTCCCGCTGTTAAGTGGTGCAACAACTGTCTGTAAAAGTATCGCCGAAGTGTATAATAAGAATTTCGGTGTTCTTCCAGTTGTAATTACAAACGCCGCAAATTATAATGATCTTAAACCGATGCCGGTTGGAGAAAAGATAAGGATCATACACCATGGTGTTGCCGTGAGTTCGAGGAAAATTGAGATCATGATAGAAGCAGCTAAAATGATCGATAACAGATTTACTTTTGATCTTATGCTTATCCCAAATGAAAAAGATTATTACAATAAATTGAAAGTAAGTATTGCAGGAACTAAGAATATTAAAATGATCGAGCCTGTAAGTTTTAATGAAATCATTCCGTTCTGTAATTCTTATGACATCGGACTATTTATTTTGCCTCCGGTAAATATCAATTACAAATACGCGCTCCCGAATAAATTTTTTGAATTTATACAGTCCAGGCTCGCAGTCATCACAGGACCGTCAGTTGAAATGAAGAATATTATTCGGGAATATGAACTCGGTATTTCAACCGAGACTTTTGAAACGGGGGAAATTGCCGGAAAGATAAATGCCTTAACAACAGAACAGATAAGTTTTTACAAAAAAAATTCCGGCAAACACGCGATGGAATTATCTTCTGAAAGGAATAAGATCATATTAAACAATTTAGTAAGCAAAATTTTAACTGGCCAATAAATGTGTGGTATCTGCGGAATAATTTCGAGTGCAGGCAATCTTTCGTTTGATATCATCAGAAATATGAATGATGCTATCGCCCACAGAGGACCCGATGACGAAGGTTTTCTTGCTTACAATTCCGCGTCTAAAAATTTTCTTGAGATAAAAAGTAACGGCATAAATTCCGGAGAAGTCAACAATAATGATCACAATCTATTTCTAGGTCATCGCCGGCTATCTATCATTGATGTTTCTGAGTGCGGACATCAGCCGTACAAAGATGTCAATGATAATTTTTTCATGATATACAATGGCGAGATATATAATTACATCGAACTCAGAGAAGATCTCATCAGGAAAGGCTACAAATTCAGATCTAAGTCCGACACTGAAGTTTTATTATATTTGTACATTGAGTATGGTGAGGAATGTTTGAAGATGCTGAATGGAATGTGGTCATTTGTGATCCTCGACAGGCAGTCCAATACATTGTTCGGAGCAAGAGACCGGTTCGGAGTAAAGCCATTCTATTATTTCCTGAACAAAAACACTTTCATTTTTTCCTCAGAAATAAAATCGCTCATCAAAGCTCCGCAAATTGCTAGAGAAATAAACAACGAAGCTGCTTTTGATTTTTTATCTAACGGGAGGATACTTGACGATCATTCTACTTGTTTCAAAAATATTGTTGAACTGGAGCCCTCATCATATTTTAAACTGAATCTGAATAATTTCAAGTTTGAAATTAAAAAATATTATCAGCTTAACTACAATCCCCGTTATGAAAAATTTGATGAAAAAAAATCAGAGACTTATATCGAAAATGTTCTTGCGAAGATATTGGATGCAGTCAATCTAAGACTCAGATCGGATGTCAAGGTCGGGTCCTGTCTTAGCGGCGGCATTGACAGTTCGTCAATAGTATGTGTGATAAATTCGCTTTTGAAAAATGAAAAGATCTCACAGGTAGGTGATCTGCAGAAAGTTTTTACAGCAGCCTATCCTGACACAAAGATCGATGAGACAAAATGGGCGGAGCTCGTTACGCAAACAACAATGTCGGAATGGTTCAGGACTTATCCTAAGTCCATTGAACTTCTTGGTGATCTTGAAGATCTCGCCTACGCTCAGGACGTTCCGTTTGGTTCGACTACGATCTACTCTCAGTATCGCGTAATGAAGCTCGCGTCTGAAAACGGAATAAAGGTTTTGCTGGACGGGCAGGGAGGTGATGAACTATTTACCGGATATACATCTTTCTACCGTCCGTTTTTTAATGAGCTTATAAAGAATAAAGACTTCAGAGCGATCTTAAATGAATATAAAAACATAAAGAATTCTCCTGTTAACAAAAAGGAATTGTTCAACTCGCTTGGTATGAGTTTCGTTAAATTATTTTTTTCACCTTCGATGAAGAGAAAACTTTATAACATGAAGGTGCAGGAAGTGCAATTGCTGAATAAAAATTTTTATGATGAATATAAAACACGATTTGAACTTGGAAAATTTGTAGAATATACCAATCTTAATTTCGCGTTGACCGAGCAATTCACAAAGACAAGCTTGAAGGAGCTTTTGAAATTTGAAGACAGAAATTCCATGAACTTTTCAATCGAAGCGCGAACTCCCTTTGCGGATGATGTTGATCTTATCAATTATGTTTTCGAAATACCTTCATCCTACAAAATGCATAACGGCTGGACAAAATATTTATTAAGGGAAGCAATGAAAGGGGTCATCCCGGAACCGATCAGACAAAGAACGGATAAGCTTGGCTTTGCAACGCCTGAGTATCACTGGTTGAATGACATTAAAGACGAACTCAGGGAATACTTTACTCCGGATCTCGATCAGTATTTTGATACAAAAAAAATTCTGAACAGCTGGGATAATATTTTTACGGCGCAGGCGAAGACCGGCTTTACAAATATCTGGCGCTATATAAGTTTTGCTGTCTGGAAAAAAGTTTATAAATTATAAATGCCGAAAGCAGTTTTAATAACTTCACACTTCTGGAATTCAAAAAGGAAGGCAGGTTTTCATAACATTGCTGAGTCACTTGTCAAAAAAGGTTATGAGATCTTATTCCTGACGGGAAATGCGAGTTACATACATCATTTGAAATCAGATTACAGGGCCGGCTTGATAAAAAGATCAAAGCTTAACGAACTTGAAAAGATCAATGACAATGTGAACCAGTTTATCCGGTTTACCAAATTGCATCCGGTAAATTACCGGAACAAGATTTTAAACACTCTCTTTCTTCCTTCTATAAAAAAATATTCCGATACTTTAGAAAGGTTTGATGATGTAAATGATTTTATTAAGAACTCTGAATTATTTATTTTCGAAAGCTTTCCCGGTCTGTTGTGGTTTGATCATTTTAAAAAATTGAACAACAAGGCTAAATTTGTTTACAGAGTTTCGGATGATATGAGACAGCTTAACAAGCATCCATATGTAATAGAGCATGAAATGAAGATCGCGGGTCAGTTTGATCTTATATCAGTACCTTCGGGTAAGATTTTTGATCTGTTCAAAGTAAAAGGAAAGGTCAGACTTCATCATCATGGGATTCGGAAAGATCTTTTTGATAATGCTGTTTTAAATCCATATAGTGATAATGGAAAATTCAAATTTGTATTTACCGGCAATGCATATCTTGACAGGGATTTTATTAATATTGCTTCAGGATATTTTCCGAATGACGAGTATCATATCATCGGGCCTTTCAAAAAGACAAGCTCGAATAACAACGTTCATTATTACGGCGAGATGAATTACAATGAAACTATACCTTATATTAAATTCGCCGATTGCGGACTTCATACGCTCGAATATTCCAGCGGAGCTGAATCTTTTTCCGACAGTCTGAAAGTGATTCAGTACACATACAGCTTGCTTCCTATTATTGCACCTGATTTTATAAAGAGTGCACGCGATAATTTTATTTATTATAAGCCGGAAGATAAACAAAGTATAATTGAATCAATAGAGAAGGCAAAGCATTTTAACAAAAGCAAGATCGAATCTGATTCAATACTTTCGTGGGATGAGCTGACAGATAAAATCATAAACGAATAATTTAATCATGAAAAAATATGGGATACTCGGAGGTTCATTTAATCCGCCGCACATCGCGCACAGCATAGTTGCGGAGAGTGTAAGAGAGCAGCTTGAGCTTGATAAAATAATTTTTATTCCGTCCGGAAATCACCCGCTGAAGAAATCATTACCGGCTAAGCAAAGATTTGAAATGTCGAAGATCGCGTTCGGTGATAATAAGAATTTCGAAGTGAGTGATATTGAAATTCAAAATCCCGATGAAAAATCATATACGGTCAATACTTTAGAAAAGCTGAATAAGAATTATGAAAATGAAAATATGAGGTTGTCTCTTATAATTGGTATGGATAATCTGATAGAGTTTCCGAAATGGAAAGAGCCGGAAAGATTATTCTTGTTAAGTGAAGTGATAGTGATAAACCGTCCTGATTATTCAGTGATCGATTCAAAGACGGAATTCCTGAGCAAGGTTAAATTAGTGACAGTTCCATTTCTTGAGATCTCGTCATCAATGATAAGAGAACTTGTTTCATTGAAGAGATCAGTAAGGTATCTCGTAAGTCCCGGCGTTGAAGATTATATATTAAAGAATGAGCTGTATGTTTCAGCGTGAAATATTTTTCCCGGTATTAATCTCTTTCTTTTCCGGACCGGGTGAGGAGCGTGAGTGAAAGTACAGACTGAAAATCACGAACAGATATAACACTATCCACAGCGGCTGAAATGATACAGTGTACCTGTCGCCTTGCCAGAACGCGATCCCCGTTACAAGAACAAGATAATAAAACAAGAACAGCAGAAAGCAATAAAATCCCAGCACAGGTGATCTCAATTTCCAAAGACGGAAAAGAACATAGAGACAGGGAGCAAGAAATATCAGATGAAGGATCAGGAAGAACCTGTTTTCCAATTCCATGACATAATAAAAAATTTTACTTCTGTACCCGGGCGGAAAATCCAGGAAGGTCGCTTTGCCGGTGATGTTTTCAAATACTATGTTATTAAAAAAATTTTTAGCGACGAGATACTTATTCTCAATAAAAAAATTCAGATGGGGGCCGGCCGGATCTTTTTTTACAATGTTCATCGCGTCTTCAATAGCAATGTTATTAAGGTCTGCATAGCATTGTGCGTAAAAGAAAAGTTTGAATGTCGAAGTTCCCTTTTCTGATATGGAAAAAGTATTGTGCTTGTAAAGCATTATTGATATTTGAAATAAGACTGGCAGCAGGACAAGTATCAGTAAATATTTTCTGCGGCTCTTTATAAAACTTTTAAAATAAAATAAGGGAAAGATCACAAGCAGCAGGAACAGTAGTACCGGAAAAAAAACAGGTTTAATGATTGACAGCAAAGAAAAAAAAAGCAGCACGACATAAAAAAAACCGGGACTTTTAAAATCACATAATCTTTTTGTCATGTAATTTATCATCATACCGATCAGGAATGTAACTGTCACATCTGCAAGTGCATGAAGTGTCAGTGCTATAAAGGAAAGGTTTACAGCGAAGACAGCCGATCCGATGTAAGCAAAACGCTTATCCGTAATGCGTTTGATCGTATAAAATAAAAAGTTTACCGAACCCAGCCAGAATAGAAACTGAACGAACCATACTCCCGGGACACCGAACAATGACATTAATGATTTAAGTATGATCGGATAGAGAACTGGATTATTAATGGTCTGATCTGTAGGTATGCTTTCGAATATCCAGTTTCCAACCGAAAGATAGTCCTTCGAATCGGGAGTTGAGAACATTATAAAATAATCTATGCCGGTTTTAAGATTCAGTAAAACTATAAAATAAAGCACGGTAAGACAAAGGTTGAAAAGAATTATCTGTCTGAGGTTTTTATTCCGGAGTATTTTATTTCCCATGATAGAAGTGTTCTTTATCTATTGTGCACCAATTAGCCAATTCTAAGTAAATTAACATAGCGGGAAATAGCTATAACTTTTAAAAAGTATATTTCGTAATTTTACAAAAAATTCATCTCTTGTGTAAAAGCCGGTTAGTTTCTTTTTGTGTCAGTATAAAAAATTTCCCCCGGTTAAGAAATCAGTTTCTTAAAACATTAATATTATAAATCCTTAATCGAAATAAAATGAACGAAGAAAATCCAACCGGTCTTCAGGAAACAGAGCCGGTAACACAATATGAAGAGCTTTCAAAGGCTGAAGCTATGGCGGGAGTATTTACCGCGCCCGGGGAAACCTTTGAGGCAATAGCCGGTGCACCGAGAAAAAACTACTGGATCCTGCCGGTACTTATCTGTGTGGTGGTTGGACTGATATCAGCATTTTTATTTATGCAGGATAATGAGCTCGCGACAAAAACGATGGATAAGCAAAAGAAAAAGATGAGGGAAAAATTCGAACAGAGTGTAAAGGAAGGGAAGATGTCACAGGAAGATGTTGAAAAGACAATGGATACTATGAACCCAAAGGGTACGATGTTTAAGATCTTCGGATTTGGCGGAGCGGTTATAGGACCTTTCCTGATCTTATTTATTCTTGGTCTTATTTATCTGGTGATACTAAAGATCATGAAGTCCCCGGTTGATTTTGTGAACATACTGAATGTGGTGGGACTGGCAATGCTCATCACCGCTGTTGGCAGCCTGCTTTCGGTAGTAGCGTCAATACTTAAAGGAGACACAACAAGCATAGGGTTAGGATTGGTATTAGGCGAGAGTGCTGTGGGAGAGAAAGTGTATGCGCTTATCAGCAAGTTCGATGTTTTTTCGATCTGGTTTTACGTTGTGATCTCAATTGGTTTAAGCAAGGTCGCGAAAATTGATATGATCAAATCCGCTTCAATAGCATTCGGATTATTCTTATTCTACGCGATCGTAACGTCTCTTGTTTTTTAAATGGATACAATTCAAAATAATATAGCTGAAAAGATCTCCGATGAAGAGAGGGTCAGCCGCAGCAAGAAATATTCACGGACGCATCAAATACTTTCCGTAACAGGTACGATAATATTTTTTGCTGTCATGATCATACTGATATTTACCGGTTTATCAAAGCAGATCGAAATCATTGCTTTTGATTTTACGGGAAATAAATATCTAGCTCTTCTTATTTTTCTCGGGATCATAGGGTTTGGTGAAGGCATTATTAATTTTCCTCTGAATTTTTATTCGGATTATATTCTTGAACATAAGTATGATCTTTCAAACCAGACACTTGTAAAGTTTTTTGCTGAAAAGCTTAAAGGGTTTATTCTGAGTCTTGTGATCGGAGTTCCGGTCATATTAGCTTTCTATTACATTCTAAATACTTTTGGAAATAACTGGTGGCTGGCGCTCGGAATTTTTATGTTTATTTTTTCGGTGATCATCGGAAGACTGGCACCAACTCTTATCATGCCTGTCTTTTATAAATTCAAGCCCATTGAAAATGAAATTATCCGTGACCGTATACTTGCACTGTGTAAAAGAACGGGAGTCACGATACAGGGAATATTTTCTTTTGACATGAGCAAGAATACAAAAAAGGCGAATGCAGCGTTTACAGGAATTGGCAAGTCAAAGAGAATTATTATCGGCGACACTTTAATAAACAACTTTTCTGAAAATGAAATTGAAACCGTGTTCGCTCATGAAGTCGGTCATTATAAGAGAAGACATATTTTAAAGATGATGGCGGTCTCAACAATACTTACATTCGCGGGCTTGTTCATTACCGCTAAGCTGTATGAAGCTTCTCTCGGATATTTCGGATTTGAAAGCGTGTCTCAGATCGCGGCGCTGCCATTATTGTTTCTGTATCTGAGTTTGTACGGACTAATTACAACACCTGTAACGAATATACAATCGAGAAAATATGAATGGGAAGCTGATACGTTTGCGCTTGAGACAACGAAGGACAAAGAAGCATTCATATCCGCAATGGAAAAGCTTGCCGATCAGAACCTTGCCGACAAGACTCCAAATAAGATCATAGAGTACTTATTCCATTCACATCCTTCTTTAGATAAAAGAATTCAATTCGCAAGAGATTTCCGGATTTAAATTTTTCACCTCCAAGTCTCCAAGGCTCAAAGACACTAGAAAAATTATCTTAGTCTAGTTTTAATAATATAATTTTTATTTCATTTAAAACTTTGAGACTTTGAGTCTTTGAGGTGAAAAAGAATGGTCTCAATATAAAGTCAATTTAGGTTTTAGTTGCTAATTGAATTTTTATTGTATATTTTCAGAAAAAAAAGGGAGCGAAAAATGAAAACTCTGAAACAACTCTTAGGAGGAAGATCGTTGCATTTTGTAAAAACGGGAATGAGCATCATTGATGTCGCAAAATTTATGGGTCTGCACAACATCGGGGCTGTACCTGTTCTCGAACAATCCGACAAGCTAAAGCTGAAAGGAATTTTTTCTGAAAGAGATCTGCTGATAAGGTGTATAGCTAAGGAAGTTGATCTGTTTAAAACGGATATAGATGATGTAATGACAAAACATGTGATCGTGATAGAGTCAACCGATACTCCCGAATACTGTCTGCAGATAATGAAGCAGGAAAAGATCAGGCATGTTCCAATCATTGAGGATCAGGATCTGATCGGAATGATCTCGATGAGAGACCTGATGCTTTATGACATGACTGAAAAAGAAGAGAAGATAGAAATGCTAAATTCTTATATACAATATAACGGCTGATAATGCTTCAGACTGAATTTTCCGGATAGTTGGCATGTTACACATTTTTAAATTTGAATTCCAAATAAAAACAGCAGATGAATTTTAAAGAAATAAAAACGCTCGGTGAACTTAAGAGATCCGGATACAAAGTTCTGTCAGTCAAAGATGAGATAAGAAAAAATCTTGTTGAAAAGATAAAAAGCAAACAGCCTTTGTTTGAGGGAATTATCGGATATGAAAAAACTGTAATACCCTCCATTATAAATTCACTTCTTGCAAGACACGATATCATTCTTCTGGGATTGAGAGGACAGGCAAAAACAAAGATCGCACGGCTGCTCACGACATTGCTTGATGAATATATTCCTATCGTCAAAGGTTCTGAAATTAATGATGATCCATTGAAGCCTGTTTCGAAATTCGCAGTTGATACGGTTGAAGAAAAGGGTGACGAAGCTGACATAGAATGGATAACACGTGATCAGCGCTACAGCGAAAAACTCGCGACACCGGATGTGAATATTGCGGATCTCATAGGAGACATCGATCCGATCAAGGCAGCAAATCAGCGTCTGCACTACTCGCACGAAGGCGCAATACATTTCGGGATAATCCCCAGAGCGAACCGCGGCATCTTTGTAATAAACGAGCTGCCGGATCTTCAGCCAAGGATTCAGGTCGGACTTCTGAACATCATGCAGGAAAAAGATATTCAGATACGCGGGTTCAATATAAGAATTCCGCTGGATGTTATGATGGTATTCACCGCTAACCCTGAAGATTATACCAACAGAGGAAATATTATTACTCCGCTGAAGGACAGAATTGATTCACAGATCATCACGCATTATCCCAAAGTTCTTGAAGATGGAATTAAAATTACGGAAACCTATTCATGGACTGACAGGGACAAGAAAAAGAAAATTGTCATTCCTTATTATTTCAGGGAAATAATTGAAATGACCGCGATGCAGGCAAGATACAGTGAGTTCGTAGATCAGAAATCAGGAGTAAGCGCGCGTCTTACTATCTCATCCATAGAAAACCTGATCAGCAACGCGGAGCGCAGGGCGATCATGAATAATGATGAAATGATAATGCCGAGGATGTGTGATGTAACTTCAATTCTTCCGGGGATCACGGGAAAAGTTGAACTTGTTTTTGAAGGCGAACAGGAAGGAGCAATAAAAGTAGCAAAGGCATTGATCTCAAAATCAGTAAGAGAGATCTACAAAAAATATTTCCCGGATCCGCTGTTTAAAAAAAAGAAAGCTGCACAGGAAAAGGAAGTTAAGGATCCTTATCATGAAATAATAGAATGGTTTCAATACGGGGGCAAGGTGAACATTAAAGATGACATGACCTTTAAAGATTACTTCACGGAGCTGAAGAAAGTGGATGGACTGGAAAAATTTGTAAAAAAATTTCCGCAGTACTATGAAAGCGAGACCGAGCTTGCATCGCTGATGGAGTTTGTGCTTGACGGACTGCATCAGAATTCGAAAATAGCGAAGGACGAGGTTGATTCTGTAGTAATGTATAAGGATATGGTTGGCAGCATGTTCACGCAGGGTGAAAGCTTTGGCGGATACGAAGATGAGTATTACAGGTAATTCTTGGATCGTTCTGATTTTTAAGACTTAAGGAAATAAACCTTGCGGAATAATTTTTTTATGCTTAATTTGAATCCTGATCCAGCAAGGTTACGAAGTAATAAAAATTAATTCTGTTTACCGTGGCTATAAATTCGTTAATGTAATTCCTGAATAATCACAAAGGATTAGTTTAAGAAAGCGTATTGAAGGGAGAAAAAATAAAAGAGTATTCCAGCCATACGTTTACTTCAATTCATCCTTTATAATAATCCATTTTCATAAGAGAACCAAATTTTTTCTTTAAATTCTATTCCTATGAAATATCAATCTGAACACCCGCCATAGCACCATCACCGCATAGAAACTGAAAAAATTCTCAAATAGATTACCCAAAAAATCAATTAAAGGGAAAAAAATAATGAAAAAGTATATAACCATAAAATTAAATTCATTTGCATTACTTATTGCACTGCTCTTAATATTCAATCTGTCACAAAAGGCGAACGCGGATCCGCCTGTGATAACACTTTCAAACGGCGTCATCATTTTACCGGATCCGTTTCCTCCTTTCTTGTTTGATATTGCCTGTGGCGATTTTATTTCATTTGAATGTTGTCATGAACTGTCATTCACAGTTACAGCGACAGATCCCGATGCAACATCGATCAGTCTTAGGTTACTGGTTATACCTGCGGGAGCCACTTTCCCTGAAGTAGTTGCCGGAGCTCCCCCATCTGTGTCGAGTGTGTTTACATGGACCCCGCCGCCGCTAGTCGGTGGTAATCTGAGGTTTGAAGCAAGAGATCAGGATGGTGTTTTGTCAGTTTGCGACATTCATTATGATTTTCCATTGCCGGTAGAGCTTGCTTCATTTACTTCTGTCATAATGGGGAATGATGTTACACTTAACTGGCAGACAGTTTCTGAAATCAATAATTCACGTTTTGATATTGAAAGAACTTTGTCCGGAATTAATTCTCAGGACTGGTCTGCAATAGGAAGCGTTCCGGGCAACGGAACAACAACAATTCCGGTTTCTTATTCTTACACGGATCGCGGACTGAATACAGGAAGATATAGCTACCGCTTAAAGCAGATCGATGTGAACGGAAATTCGGAATTTTATAATCTTTACGGTGAAGTATTAATTGGCGTGCCGTCAAAGCTAACTTTGTTTCAAAATTATCCAAACCCCTTCAATCCAGTTACCAAAATTGATTTTGAAATTCCTTCCGACGGAAATGTCAGCCTGGATATTTACGATAACAGCGGCAAACTGGTAACTACTTTGATGAAAGGATTTAAGACAGCCGGTTATTACTCAGAGGTCTTCGATGCGTCTAAAATTGCAAGCGGAGTTTATTATTATAGCATTAAATTTGAGAGCTCCGGAAATTCTTATGATAAGGTTATGAAGATGGTAATATTAAAATAAAATAATTCATCTTATAGAAAGTCACTCCTTTATTCATTGAGAGGAGTGACTTTTGTTTTTAACGAAAAGCATTCTTCATTTTTTTAATCAGACGTTTTAAGTAAAATGTTGATGAATGAACAGGATTTTTTTTATTATCATAATTTTACTTGCAGCACGTACTTGCTGTTCACAGGAAATTTCAGATTCTCTTAACACTTTAATTCCGGACAGCACCGGTATTAATCCATTTGGAAATCCTTCTGATACTTCATTAAGTTCAGTCATTGACACATCCCGGCAGATCATCTCCGATATAGATGCTCCGATAAATTATTCCGCGAGGGACTCTCTGATATTTGATACAAAGAATAAAAAGGTTTACTTATACAACGAGGCGAAATTGACATACAAGGATCTGAAGCTTGAGGCAGGTAGAATTATTGTTGATCAGGAGACGCAGATACTTGAGGCATTTGGAATCCCGGATTCTGTAAGGTCGGGAAAGTTTACTCAGTCGCCGCTGATGTATCAGGGTGATGATAAATATGAAGGAGCAAGGCTTACTTACAATTTCAAGTCACAGCAGGGAAGTGTTTCAATGGGATTTAGTGAAGCGGAGATCGGATATTATTTTGGTGATAAGATAAAAAAAGTTACAAGTGATGTCCTCTTTATAAAGAACGGCATTTATACTACTTCCTCGGACCGAGAGGATCCCGAATATTATTTTCTTTCACCTAAGATGAAAGTAATTCCAAACGATAAGGTGATAGCTCAGTCGGTATTTCTTTATATAGAAGGAGTGCCTGTATTCTGGCTTCCCTTTGGAGTATTTCCTAACAGGTCGGGAAGATCTTCCGGACTTATTCCTCCGACGTTTGGAGATGACGGAACATACGGCAAGTATATTTCAAAGCTCGGTTATTTCTGGGCAATAAATAATTATCTCGACCTCGCGCTTACAGGAAGCTATTTCACAAAAGGAAGGATCGATGTCTACGGCAGGCTCCGGTATGCAAGTAAATATAATTACAGCGGGAGCATTGACGGCGGGTATTCAAGAATACGTCTTGGTGAGATCACCGATGTCAATATACCGCAATCGGATGCCTGGGGACTCAATGTGAATCACAATCAGCAGATAAACCCTACTACGCGTTTAGATGCGAGCCTCGGATTTTCAAGCGGGAAAAATTATTACAACACTTCGACAAATTCATTATCGGAATTACTGCTTCAGAATATTTTATCTAATTTAACTTTATCAAAAAGCTGGGAGGGAAAACCCTATTCGCTGAATCTAAATTATTTCAGGGATCAGAACCTATTGAACGGCGACATTACTGAGCGAATACCTCTTGTTAATTTTTCAGTAACGCAAAGCTTTCCGTTCGAATCAAAATATTCAGGCTCATATAATAAAAATCTGTATGAATATTTTTCATATTCTTATAACGGGAGTTTCCTGAATAACCGTGTTAAACAAACTATTAAAACAAGTCTGAATACTGACAGTACTTATACTGACCTTAGATCGGGGGTTAGGCATGGACTTAATTTCGGTCTCTCACCTAAGTTTGATCTGATAAGCCTGATCCCGTTTTTTAATTATAATGAAATATGGTATAACAAGTATGTTGCAAAAACTTTCAACCCCGCTGACAGCTCATTAACAACCAATGATGTCAATGCAATCAAGGCGTTAAGATATTTTCAAACGGGAGTTTCTTTGGCGACAAGATTTGTCGGGATTTTTACTCCAAAAATTTTTAAAGTCACCGGTATCCGTCACACGATCACTCCTTCGGTATCATATATTTACCAGCCTGATTTCTCCGATCCGAAGTGGGGCTATTATAAGACTTACCAAAATGCTTCCGGGCAGGAAGTAAAGTATTCGATATTTGAAAAGGAAGTGTTTGGCAGTGCTCCCGGGGGAGAATTACAGGCGTTGAATTTTTCACTGGGAAATTTATTTGAAATGAAAACAAGGGTTAATGACTCTGTTGAAAATAAATTCCAGCTGTTCAATATTGACGCCGGGATAAATTATAATTTCGCTGCAGACTCATTAAGATTTTCCGAACTCTTTACAACATTCCGGACCAACATTGGCAGCTTCCTTAACATCACCGGAGGCGCATCTCTTAACCTGTACAAATTCGATCTTCAGGATAGCGCGAGAATAAATCAATTCCTGTTTGACACAGACGGAAGACTTGCCGATATTACAAATTTCAATATCAGCATGTCTACATCTTTCAGTTTCGGATTTTCAAATAAAAAAAAGATCATAACTCCAAATGATACATTAACCGGAAAGGGTGACTATAAACATATCCGTACAGAAAAAATAGAAGAAGTTGCTTTCGATATACCATTCAGCGGCGGCTTTGGTTTTAATTATGCGGAATCAAGATTCTCTCCGTTTAATACAAGCAGGTATTCCAATTTATCCGGGAACATAGGATTTAATCTTACAGAGAAATGGAGATTTACTGTTGCTGCGAACTATGATATAATAAACCATGCGATCGTCGCGCCATATATTACGGCATATCGGGATCTGAATTCCTGGGAAATGAATTTCAACTGGTATCCTGCCGGTGCATACAGAGGGTTCTCACTGGAAATAAGAATTAAAGCCCCGCAGCTAAAAGATATTAAAGTTTCAAAGCAGACAAATTCAAGAGGAGTTTATAATTGACCTATCAAAAATATTCGGGCGCCGGAAATAAATTCGCGATTATAAATAATCTGAACGCCGAGCATAAAAATTACAAAGCAATCGTTTCGGTGATCATACAAAGTGAGAATGAGATGGACGGAGTTATCTTCGTTGAAAGTTCGCAGATGGCTGATTTTAAAATGAACTATTTCAATAAGGACGGAACGGGAGATTCGCTATGTGGTAACGGTTTGAGATGCACGATGAAATTTATAAATGACAATGCGGTCTCAGATAAAGATGAGATGAAGATTGAAGCAGTTGGAAAGATCTACGATTGCTTAAAACAAATTGACGGTCAGATAGCTGTTACCTTTCCTCCACCTGAAAAGATCAAAACCAATTTTAAGCTTAAGGTACATTTTCAGGATTGGTGGGAATTGCTTAATTGCTCTTACGCTGATGTCGGCTCTCCGCACATTGTTGTTTTCATTGATGAAATTGAAAAACCTAAGATCCAAAGTCTTGAAGAAGTAAAGATAAATGAATGGGGGAGGAACATCAGAATGCATAAAGACCTTATGCCAGAAGGAGCAAATGTAAATTTTGTAAAAGTAATTTCAGCCGGAGAGCTTGAAATAAGAAGCTATGAAAGAGGTGTGGAAGGTGAGACACTCGCATGCGGTACCGGCGCTATCTCATCAGCACTTATCTATTATATGTTGCGTGAGCAAAGAAAGCCGGTAAAAATACTTACAAAATCAGGAGATTGCCTTACTGTTGATTTTGTTATTGATGAAAAAAAATTACTGAGTGTAGAGCTTATTGGCAATGCCGGGAAGATATAGATATAACTGATACAAAAAAAAACGTGCTGCATTATATTTCTGCAGCACGCTAGTTTTTTAATTTCAAATAACAGAAATTACCAAATTGTATAAACAAGACTTATGTTGCTTGCGAGTCTTTTCTTATCACCATGCGGTTTATCATATGAGCCTGTGACTGCAAGAGAGATATAATTCTCTAAATAAAATCTAAATCCGGCAAATCCTCTTTGATCTGCAACTGTTATGTTTTTCGTATCAGAAACTCTTTTGAAATTAACATCATATCCAGCAATGAACTGGATCTTATTTGTCAGAGTATATGAATAATCAATGGCTCCTGTACCTTCGACCTGCTTGCCGAAAGCTGAATCGATTGGTGTATTAGCTGAAGCTGACAGATTGATCTGTTGTTTCAGATCGATCGGGTATGAATAACGTCCCAGAAGATTCATTGTTGCAGGACCTCTTTTAAGCTCCTTATTTCTTGTTAGTAATTCATAACCAACACCTATTCTGACATCACCTCCGTAAAATCTATCTGTGATAAACTGATTAGCTCCGGCTAACACCTGTCTGATCCTGAAAAAACCGAAAGCATCAAGCCTGTCGTTTTTTGTAACACCGGATGCAAGCACTTCCTTGCTGATGTCTTCTATTATTTTACCTTCATAAACATCTTTATAGCGGTCAATGTATTCACTCTGTCTGTCAATAATTTCAGCGATCCTTATCATTGTTGCTTTTGGCATGTATGCAGTAGTAATACCTGCTCTCCTTAATTCCTGGTCAATTCGGATGGCCTGGAACATAGGTGTTGCATCGATAAATCTACCATAACCAAGTCCCGCCAATACATCAACTTCAGGCTGATTTTCCTGAGCGAATTCTCTTTGCTTAAGATAGGTCGAGGTTAAAGCTGCAAAGCCAAAAAAACCTTTTGTATTTGAAAAATACTTTCTGATATCAGCAGATGCACTATAGCCGATTCTTAAAGTATCATCAAATTTTCTGTTTGTAAAAGCATTTAAAGAAATGTTCCATGCGTATGGAAGTGATGAATAAAACTGTGTGTAAGTTCCGTCAACTCTAAACTCGTTTGTTGTTACTGAATCCCCCGTCTGGGACCAGTTATGAAAACCGCTTAGTAAAAGTTTTTTTGCTTTACTTATTGGAACTTGAAAATCTGTTATTTTTACATTCTGTGAATAAGCCACAGATGTGATAAATAGAAATACTAATAAGTATTTAAATTTTTTCATACTCTACCCTTTCTAATTTGTTTTTATAAGAGTCAGTAAAATATACAATTAATTCTGTAAATTGAATGTAATTATTTAAGTATTTTTAAAAAATTGTGATTGACCTTTTCTGAATTATCTGAGATCTTACAAATTTTTACTTTGTGTATTAATCAAATCAAAACTAAATTACACTAAAAAAATCAACTAAATTGGAATCACGAAAATTACTGGTATTAGGAGCAGGACCGGGAGGATATGCGGCTGCTTTTCTTGCAGCAGATCTTGGAATTAAGACTACATTAATTGATACAGAAGTAAATCCCGGGGGTGTTTGCCTTTATAAAGGATGCATTCCGTCAAAGGCACTCCTTCATATTGCAAATGTCATATCAGAATCAAGTGAAGCTAAAAATTACGGCGTTGAATTTGGAAAGCCGAAAATTGACATCAGTAAAATGAGATCGTGGAAAAATGATGTTGTGACTAAATTGACCTCAGGTCTTGGAAGCCTGTCAAGACAACGTAAAATAGAATATATTAGAGGGTTCGCAAAGTTCATCAACTCTGAAAGTATTGAGATAACCAAGGAAGATAATTCAAAGGAAAAAATAAATTTTGAAAATGTAATAATAGCCACCGGTTCATCTCCGGCAAAGATCCCGGGAATGTCGTCTGAATCTCTAAACATACTGGACTCAACATCCGCTCTTGATATGAAAGACATTCCGAAATCAATGCTCGTCATCGGAGGTGGTTACATTGGACTTGAGCTGGGAACAGTGTACGCGGCACTTGGGACCAAAGTAACTGTTGTTGAAATGCTTCCCCGGCTAATGAACGGCGCGGATCCGGATCTTGTAGCTGTTCTTTCAAAAAACCTACAAAGAATTTTTGAATCAATCATGCTCAGCACGAAAGTAACAGAACTAAAGGAGACGAAAGGCGGTATCAAAATAACTTTTGAAGATAAAGATGCTAAAAGTTCGGAGAAAGTGTTTGATAAAGTGCTGATTTGTATCGGAAGAAAACCAAATTCAAAGGATCTCGGACTTGAAAACACAAAGGTAAAAATTAATGAAAAAGGTTTTATTGAAGTGGATAAGCAAATGAGATCAGGTGATAAAAATATTTTCGCGATCGGAGATGTTGTTGGTGAACCGATGCTGGCGCACAAGGCTTCTCACGAAGGAAGAGTAGCTGCTGAAGTGATTGCAGGATCAAATGTTTCATTCGAACCGAAAGCCATACCTGCAGTTGTATTTACTGATCCCGAAATTGCGTGGTGCGGGATCACCGAAGCTCAGGCCAAAGCTGAGAACATTGATATTACCGTAGCAAAATTTCCATGGGCTGCATCCGGTCGTGCATTAACGATCGCCAGAACGGATGGATTGACCAAACTAATAATTGATCCGGACAGCGAAAGAATTCTCGGTGTTGGAATAGTTGGGAAAGGAGCCGGTGATCTGATTTCCGAAGGTGTGCTCGCAATTGAAATGGGAGCAAACGCTGCGGATTTAAAACTTACAATTCATCCCCATCCGACATTATCTGAAACTATCATGGAGTCCGCTGAAGTTTTTTTTGGTCAAAGTACTCATGTATATAAGCCAAGAAAAACATTAAAAGATGAAATCAGAAATGAATGAAAAAAATTTTGAGAGTGAGATCAGATTTAATACATCACGAAGCGGAGGAAAGGGCGGTCAGAATGTAAATAAAGTTGAGACAAAGGTCGAACTGAATTTTGATGTTGAGAACTCGATGTTGTTATCGGAAGAAGACAGAACAGTAATTTATGGAAAGCTAAAAAACAGGATCGACAAAAATAATATTTTGAGAATTGTCTCTCAGTCCGAACGCTCTCAATATCTTAATAAAGTTAAAGCTTTAAAAAGATTTTATGAATTGTTAGAAAAAGCATTTATACCGGATAAGAACAGAATACAGACCGTTTCCCCTAAAATTGAAAATGAAAAAAGGATCATCGTAAAGAAAAAAAGGTCTATAAAAAAGGTACTGCGCAAAGTTAACCTTAACAAAGAAATTTCGGAATAAATATTTTAAACCTTAATTTAAAAAAATATGAACAGTAACAGTAATACGGTTGTAAACAAAAGATCATTCACGCTTGCAGCTTTGATAATATCGGCCGGATTGATCATTATGTCGATAATTGTCGCGACTACCTGGAGATATGTTTCCAGGAGCAATGTAACTGTAACGGTTACAGGTTCAGCCTCAAAGGATATTAAATCCGACTACGCGATATGGCGGGGGAGTATTTCAAATGAATCTTCATCACTTCAGGACGCATACGCGAAGTTAAAGACAAGCAATGAGAGAGTGAAAAGTTATCTCGTATCAAAGGGATTTCCTGAAGACAAAATCTCAATATCCGCGATAAACATTACAACCCAGTATGTAAACAACAATGAGGGATACCCGACAAGCCAGATCAGCGGCTATAGTCTTTCACAGAATTTTACTCTGGAATCAAATGACGTGGATAAAATAGACCACCTTTCACGCGAGGCAACAGAGCTGATAAATGAAGGCATTGAAATAAATTCTCCGACGCCTGAATTTCTCTATACAAAGATAGGTAATCTGAAAGTTGAAATGATAGGTTACGCGGCGCAGGACGCCAAGCAAAGAGCGGATCAAATCGCCCAGAGCACTGATAACAGTATCGGGGAAGTACGCTCTTCAAAAATGGGTGTGATACAGATCAATTCAAGGAACTCAACCGAGATCTCTGATTACGGAGTAAACAATACTTCTTCAATTGATAAGACTATAACAGTTGTTGTTAATATGAGCTTCTCGATAAAATAATTTTCATAAAAACAATTTCATAGGATTTTCAAGTGCTTCACAGATCCATCTTAAAAATCTTGCGGCATCGGCACCATCGATGATGCGGTGATCGTATGTCAATGATAATGGAAGCATCATCCGGGGAGCAAAATTTTCACCGCTATATTTGGGTTCAATGCTGCCTCTTGATACTCCTAGTATCGCTACCTGCGGTGAATAAACTATAGGTGAAAATCCGGTTCCCCCGATCCCTCCGAGATTCGAGATCGTAAAGTTACCGCCTTCCATTTCATCAGGACTTATCTTTTTATTTCTTGCCTTTTCGGCAAGGATGTTAAGCTCACCGGATATCTCAAGTATTTTTTTCGTATCCACATTTTTTATAACAGGAACAAGTAGACCTCTGTCAGTATCTACAGCTACGCCAATGTTAAAATATTTTTTGTAAATTATTTCTTTATTATTAAAATCAATGCTCGAATTAAATTGCGGGAATGTTCTTATCGCGGCCTCGCAGACCTTAACAAGTATTGAAGTAATGGTCAAGTGAGCAGCCTTATCTTCCGATTTTTTAATTTGTTTTTTTCTGAACTCTTCCAGTTCCGTAATGTCAGTTTTATCAAACTGAGTTACCATTGGAATTGTTGTCCATGCGTAACTCAATGCTTCACCTGTGATCGTCCTGATCTTGTTCATAGGCTGAATGTCAACTTCACCCCACTTTGAGAAATCAGGAAGTGCTTTAAGAACAACACCTGTATTTGTCCCGGATTGTAATCTTGATCTTACATAATCTTTTATATCTTCCTCACTTATTCTTCCTGCTGCACCTGTACCAGTTACGGAATTAATTTCCACACCGAGCTCGCGCGCAAGACGCCGTACCGACGGTGACGCGGGAGCGGCATCCTTCACTGCTGCATTTACATCAGCTTCAGGTTTAGCTTTGCTTTCTTTATCTGTATCTTGTGTCTTATCACTTTTTTCCTCTTTTGGCTTTTCTACTTTAGGCGAATCTTCCTTAGCTTTTCCATTTTTTCCCGTATACTTTTCTTCGTCAGCTTTTTCTTTTGGTTCTTCTTTTTTCTTTACTTCTTTTCCATCGCTCTTTTCATTATCTTCTTTTCCTTCACTCTTCTCAGTGTCCTCTTTTGCATCTTTTTCTTTAGAATCTTTTTTTTCTGCTTCAGACTTTTTATTCTCATCTGTTTTCTTGTCTGCCTTTTCCTCCGTGTCATTAGATTTCTCATCTGTCTTTTCTTCGCCGCCATTCGTTTCCACTTTTATGATCACATCTCCAATCTTAATGACATCGCCTTGTTTTACATTTACTTCTTTTATAATCCCGCTCTCTGTTGAAGGCACTTCAAATGTCGCCTTTTCCGTTTCAAGTTCGACAAGCGGCTGATCAACTTCAACCTTATCTCCGACGTTCACAAGGACTTTCAATACATCACCTGTTTCAACATTGTCCGATACTTCCGGGAGTTTAACTTCTTTTATCATAATTTTTTTTTATACTTTTACCGGATTTGGTTTTTTCTGATTAAGTCCGAAATCCTGAACGGCCTTCTCAGCTTCGCATGCCTTGATCTTGTTTTCCTTTGATAATGCATAAAGAGTTGCAACCGTAATATATCTGTAATCGACTTCAAAAAAATCTCTGAGCTGATCACGTCCGTCGCTCCTGCCGAAACCATCTGTTCCCAGGAAATAAAATTCACCCGGTATCCATTTTGTAATAGTTGCAGGAAGAGCCTTTAAATAATCTGAAGCCGCAACGAATACTCCCGATTCATTTGAAAGAACCTCACTGATATAAGGTGTAACTTTTTTTTCCGGGTTTAAAATATTCACACGTTCGGCAGCAATAGCGTCCATGTACAATTCCTTATAGCTTGTCACACTCCATACATCCGTGCTCACATTATATTTCTCTTCAAGAATTTTTTGCGCTTTGATGGACTCGTTAAGGATCGTTCCGCTTCCGAACAGGTGCGCTTTTAATTTATCTTTTTTTAACTTTGATGCGGAGTATTTATAAATTCCCTTTAAAATTCCTTCCTCGACACCTTCAGGCATTGCGGGCATTTTGTAAGTCTCATTCATTACGGTTAAATAATAAAATATATCTTCCTGTTTTTCATACATTCTTTTCATTCCCTCTTTTACAATTACAGCTATCTCATACGCGAATGTCGGATCATAACATTTTAAATTTGGAACTGTCATTGCAAGAATATGACTGTTGCCGTCCTGATGCTGAAGTCCTTCACCGCTTAGAGTCGTTCTCCCCGCCGTTCCTCCTATTAAAAATCCTCTCGTTCTGCAATCCGCTGCTGCCCATATCAGATCGCCGATCCTCTGAAATCCAAACATTGAATAAAAAATAAAAAACGGTATCATGTTGATCTGGTGAGTAGCATATGATGTACCGGCGGCAATAAATGAAGACATTGATCCTGCTTCGGTAATTCCTTCCTCTAAGATCTGTCCGCTTTTTTCTTCTTTGTAATAAAGAAGACTGCCTTTATCAACAGGTTCATATATCTGACCGACATGTGAATAGATCCCGACCGTTCTGAACAGCGCCATTTTGGCTTCGAAATATTCATCCAT
>JBDTLQ010000005.1:0-25270 GCA_039934715.1 Ignavibacteria bacterium
GAATATTTCGTCAGCTCGGATCAGCTCACTGAAGCGCAAAAGATACTTCAGACAGAAACAAATGTTAATAAGACCGGACCATTAGCAGATATGATAAAGAATCCGATCAGCGTACAGATGTATCCTCTTGGTGGAGGTGAATATTCTGTGGTTTTCATAATTACGGATTATCTTGCCACAAATGTTTTTTACAGGATGGAAGGCAATGGAGAATTCATTGATACCGGTGAAAACAAAAGTTTCGGTATGCAGACATCCCAGCGTCAGCCAAAGGCAGATTTTCAGACAAGGCTGTCCAAAGGCGAACACAAAATTGAAGTTAAGTACATCGTAAAAACCGGTGAAGAGAGCAAGATCTATGATTACAAACTCAAGGCTGAATAAGCATTATTTAATATGATATTGCCATAGAATATCAGCCTGATCTATCATCTGGTTTAAAGCAGGAGCAAGATTTGGATCCATCTTAATACATTTTTTCCAGTCAATGATCGCCATTTCATAATCACTTAACCAGTAATACGCAAGTCCCCTGTTTACATATGCCTGAACATAATACGGATCTTTATCAATTACTTTAGAAAAATCATTTACAGCATCACGCCAGTCTTCCTCTTTAGCACTTATCAATCCCCGGCCATAATAAGCTGAAGTATTTTCAGGATCAAGCTTAATTACCTGAGTAAAGTCTTTTATGGATTTGTCGTTCTCCCCTATTTTGAAATAACACTCTCCCCTGTTTGCATAGGCAATTTCATATTTCGGATCGATCTTTATTGCCTGGGTAAAGTCACTTATAGCTTTTTTATATTCCTTGTGATCTTCATATGCCAGCCCTCGGAAGTTGAAAGCCTTTGAATCTGCCGGAAATATTTTCATATACTTTGTATAGTAATCTATAGCTTCCTTATACTTCCCTTCTTCGTGCAGATTCTTCCCTTTGAAAAAATAATTTAATGCTTCAAGTTTCTTCTTGTCGTTATATTCTCCCAGGGTAACTCCGTAAATATCGTCAATGCCGATAGCGAAATTAAGATTTTGCCCTTTTTCATAACCCATAGTGCTGATACCAATCAGTTCGCCTTTTGAATTCAACACTGCTCCTCCGCTGCTTCCAGGAGAAAGACTCGCAGTGATCTGTATATAATTTTGTTTCTTCTCCTCTCCGAGATTTCGCATACCGCTTACAAGGCCATCCGATATAGTATTCTCCAGTCCCATCGGGCTGCCGATAGCGTAAACTTTCTGGCCTATCTTGATATCCTCAACCTTACCCACCGGAATTGACGGAAAGTCGTTTTCATCAAGCTTCAATATGAGGATATCTTTGTCAATATCCACTCCTACAATTTCAGAATAACTGATCGTGCTGTCATTATGTTTGATCTCTAATTTTTCATTCCCTGCGAACACATGAAAATTGGTAACAACGATTCCCCTATCTTTAATTATTACGCCGCTTCCCTGAGAATTCTTTTGTCCATTGTAATCATAGGCATAGATAACAACAATTGCGTCTTTTGTCCTGGAAAATATTTCTTCTGATGAAAGGTCCTGAGAAAATGAAATGTCTGATATGCTGCAAAGTACTGCAAGTGAAAATAAAAAATTTTTCATATTTGTACTGTTTTTTAGATTCCTTTATTTAGCAATAATATCCATTTCATCATCTAATGTCAATAATTTCTGTCAGCGTTTCTTTTTATTCTTTATAACTTCACCTGACTCAGCATCAACTCTTACCTGGGCTTTTCCGGATTTTGTAAAGATCCAGAAGTTATATTCCCACGCGCTTTTGTTTTTAAAATAATTCCATTTAAGAATTTTCTGCCCGGTGAAATCTTCGGCTGCTTTTTTTGCCTTTGAAAAAGAAACAAACTTTTCCGCGGGCACAAGTTCGTATTCAAAAGGTCCCTCGCCGGATTCTATCCTGATGATATTTTTTTCATCCAGCGCAATTTCAAATTCAACTATTCCCTTCTGACCGGTTACGAGATCGAGTTTCCAGAACGGTATATCTTTTTTAAATCTTCTTTCGGCTTTGACTATCTCTCCTTCCATGAGCCTCTTCGCATAATCCACTGCATCGGTGATCGATATTGATTTATTTATATTTGTATCAAGAAAATTTGCAGTCGAATGATTATATTTATTCGAAATTCCTTTACTCATAACATTATTACCTGATAAGAGTAAAAAAAGAACAGGAAGGAAAATTTTTTCGGCATTCATATTTTCTCCTTTAATTTTTTCCCGGAACAATTAAATTTTTTTAAACAAAAAAATAAATACATAAATTTATGAGTGATTTACAATCGAAGCTTGATCAGGTCAAAGCAAATGAATCCTGGCTCGAACGTATTAAGAGATACATCCCCGGTTATGACGGCTATGTGAACAAAGACAATGCGAGAGAACTCGATACTATATTAAGGAATAAGATGGCAACCAAACTTGAAGAGAATAAGACAAAACTAAAAAATACAGTCCTGACACTGTCACGCGACGGAAAGCTCTTTGAAACTTCAGACCTGGAAAAACTTGAGAAGAAAAATGAGAATGCCATCGCAAAATTCAAATCAGCGGCCAGAGGATACAGCGGTGCATTTGATATCAATAAGATCAAAGAAGGTAAATTGAATCAGGTATATGAATTCGATCATAACCTTCTTACCTTTGTAGAAAATCTGAACAACGGGTTTTCAGATCTTGAATCAAAAGCAAATGCTAAAGAGGATCTGAAAAATTATGTTTCTCAAATGTCTAAGTCATTGGATGACCTCCTCAGGGTTTTTGATGAAAGAGAAGATCTTCTGAGGCAATTGTAAGTTTAGTTAAAGTTAAAAGTTGAAAGTTAAAAGTAAAACCATCTTGATTTAACTTTATAACTTTATAACTTTAAAAACTTTATAACTTATAACTTAATAACTTTACAAGCGTTACAAACTCACATACTTTTAACTTTTAACTTTAAACTTTTAACTTTTAACTAATATGGCAATCATAGATGTAATTCAATTTTTTGATGAGACCGGACGAACCATGGTTCATCGCGAGCCTCAGGAAGGTTCAGCTTCATATAGGCTGGGCACGCAGCTGATAGTACAGGATTCACAGTCGGCAATATTTTACCGAGACGGAAAAGCGCTTGATGTATTCCAGGCAGGAAGACATACTCTGACAACTGAAAACATTCCGTTCCTTACAAAGCTGATCAGTCTTCCGTTCGGAGGTACCTCACCATTCCAGGCGCAGGTGTATTTCATATCGATGAAAAAATTCATTGACTTGAAATGGGGAACAAAGTCACCGATAAATTTCAAGGACTCTGAACTTACATATGTCCAGCTCAGAGCATCAGGAAAATTTTCAATAAGAATAAAGGATCCCAGACAATTCATGATGGAGATAGTTTCCACACAAGGACTTTATACTACAAATGAAATAGAGGATTACTTAAGAGACGCAATCGTATCAAGATTGAATTCCGTGATGGGAAAGAATCTGAAAACTGTTTTTGAGCTCGGACAGTTTTATCAGCAGATCGAAACCGGCGTCAAGGCCGAGGTCGCGGATTTTTTCAACGCGATGGGAATTGAACTCACGGATCTTATTATAGTAGGAATCGTTCCACCGGAAGAAGTACAGGAAAAGATAAACGAAAGAAGTTCGATGGGAGCGCTCGGCAATCTCGATGCATACATGAAATTTAAGACCGCAGGCGCGATAGAAAAAGCCGCTGAGAATGAAGGCGGCGGACTGGGCAGTGCTGGTGTAGGTCTTGGCGCCGGAATGACGATGGCAAATATGATGGGACAGCAGTTTCAGAATACGAATCAAAGCAACCAGCAGGGCGGCGGAGAGCAGCAGGTACAGAAAATGACCGCCGATGAGATCATGGGAGCAATTGAAAAGCTTGGGAAGATGAAGGAAAGCGGGATTCTTACTCAGGAGGAGTTTGATGCTAAGAAGAAAGATCTGCTGGCGAAACTTTGATTTGCTCAGCAATCCTTTGACAGTAACACAAAATTTAAATTAACAATCAGCATTATTCAGTGATCGAAGCTTCTTCCACTATAATATGTCCTCAATGCGGCGGTGAAAACGTCATGCCCGCCGATGAAAAATTTACTCAATGTGAATTTTGCGGATCAACGATTTATATAGACAAACGAAAAGTTGTCAATCACTACATCGTTGCATGCAACTTTTCAAAAGAACAAGCTCAGGGAAATATTCGGAGGTGGATGGCAAGTAATTTTCATGTAAAGGATCTCGATAAGCTTGCGCAGATATCGCAGGAAAGTTTTTACTATTTCCCTTTATGGTATTTTAAAACAAAGGACAGCAGCGGTGATAAGGTTTACCTTCAGCCGGCGCATTCAACACCAATTTCAGAAATAAAAAATATTCAGATACCCGCGGGAAGTCTCAAGCCCTACAACAAAAAAGATTTCAATGTAAATGAATTTGTGGCAGCTGATGTCCTGTATGATTCGGCTAAGAACTGGCTTGCTCAATCCGGAGTTAAGGTTGACTCTATAGCAGAATCAAATCTCGTACATGTTCCTTTTTACCAGATCTATTACAACTATAAAGGCAAACAATACTCAGCACTTATTGAAGCATCGTCGGGAAAAGTATACGCTAATCTCTGGCCCGCTAAAAGTGAAACTCCTTTCAGAATTTTATTTGCGGCTGCAATTCTGATCTTTGCATTAGCCAGTATATTTTCTTTCGCGTTATCTTTTTTTGTCAACGGAGATCTCTCCGAAAGCGGATTGCTTGCCGGCGAAGGTATAAAGATCGGGGCTTATTTTTTAGCTGCGATCCCTTTGATCGCTGCAGCATATTACGTGGCGAAAAAGGTCTGAATTATTTTTTTGATTTTAAAATTTTTTAAATACTGAACCAAATGGCAGAAGCTACTGAACAACAGCAGGTTGCGGAACAGGCAATAAAGTTTAAAAAAGAAAAGATCATTAAAGGGATCACTTGTCCCTCCTGCAATGGTGAACTGGATGTAACGGAAGGTTTGACTTCTTTTAATTGTAAATACTGCAAGACACTTCTTGTCGTTAAGGGTGAAAGCGGTACTTTGAAATATTACGTTCCCAGAAAGCTCAAACGCGAGGATGCGATTGCAAAAGCGTTCAACTGGCTGGGTTCAGGAATGTCAAAGGCAAAAGGTTTGCGTTTAGCTTCGAAGGTCGAGGATGCGTTCCTGGCGTATATTCCCTACTGGCGTGTTAAAGCGGATGTCGTGGGGTGGGTGTTCGGGCAGGAAAAAAGAACCAGTACATCTAATGGCAGAACCACTACCCATTATGTTGATACCGAAAAAAAGATACAGAATTCCTTTGACAGAACTTATTCGGCATGTGATGTAGGTGAGCTCGGTGTCAAAAAAATTAATCTTACCGGAGACACCATTCTTCCAGTTGACTTTGAATCGCTTCAGAGAGACGGAATGATGTTTAACATTATCGCGTCGGAAAAAGAAGCGTTCGAATTTGCAAAAAATAATTTTGCTGCAGAGTCGCGTAATGCCGTTAATCTTCATAATATTTCATTCGAACATTATGATCTTGTAAGAGAAAATATAGGAATAGTTTACTACCCTCTATGGGTGGTCCGGTATAGTTTTTTAAACAGAACATATCAGGTTGTTGTTGATGGCGAAGACGGAAGTATATGTTACGGGAAAGCTCCGGGGAATAATCTTTACCGGGCAATCGTCGGGATTTTAAACACAGCGGCTGGAATGTACTTAATGACATTGCTGGGGATCTTCGCGATACTAGGCTTTTCGGATAAATTTCCGTTCATCCTTTTTGTCTTTTCATTTATAATAGGATTGATACTCATAAGAAAGGGGTATAAGAAGTTCAGATATGGCGGTGAAGTTGAAGAAGGAACAGGGATAGTTGAAGACGGAGGTGATAAAGTTGCATCGATCACAAAATCAATAACAAAGGATGATGGTCTTAATTTTGCAAAGGATGTAGCAGCGACAGTGGTCATTGGAAGTGTTTTAGGAGCGCTTCTTAACACACGGAGATAATAAAAATTTTATTACTAATTAATCAGATTCAACTACCTTGAGCGATTTTATTTTAGAAGCTGTTAAATGTAAAAAGTGCGCAAGCGGACTTATTGTAGAAGTCAATGATAATGTTGTTTACTGTTCAAGCTGCGGAAGCGGGTTTGAGATAATCGACGGCGAGTTCATTCCTATCGAGATCAACTTTGCAGCGGCTGCATTAAGATCCGACGGAGAAATGATCTATAAACCTTTCTGGCTGTTGAAAACAAAAATTACCATTCTTGAAAGGAAAGCATCAGGTAACTTTCTGAAAAATCTTTTCGGAGGAAGCAGTGAGAATACTTCAGGTGACATAGCTTTTTACATCCCCGCGTTCTATTGCCCCATTGAGACCATGAAAAATCTTGCGACCCAATTCACGACCAGAAATCCCGTTGCATCTCCGCAGAAATATAATACAAAGCTGGTGGGATTTGATTACGGAAAGGAAGATGCAAAAAAACTTGCAGAGTTTATTCTGATATCTCTTGAAGCTGAAAAAAATGACGTGATGAAAAGTTTTAAGTACGATATGAATTTTGATTCAATGGAAATATTGGGAATACCTTTTTACAAACTCGGTAACGGAAGATATAAAGATGCTATCCTCGGAATTGAATTCTAATATTAACTTCCTTCGCTGAATTTTATTGCTTACCTCCTTTTCAGTTTTTCATTAAATTCTTTCGAACCTCCCTTAGGAACGGAAAGACTTTTCCAGTTATCTCCCTCAAGATGTTTCGCGATGTAAACGATCTGCCCTAAGTGATACCCGTAGTGTGTAAGCTGCCTGTTTATTGCTTCTATCACACTCATCGGCTGATCCCGGATCCTGATCTCGCTCATCAGATCTTTCTCACTCAGAGAATTAAGTGAGTCAAACAAACACTTCCATCCCCTTTCCCACCTCGACTGTATATCATCCTTATCTGTATAAAATAATTTTTCAAATTCCTCATCGCGGTTTCTGTTTTCCTTTTCTCCGTCTGTGGTCAGGAAGTCAGTCCATCTTGAGATCATATTTCCGCTCATGTGCCTTACGATTATTGCTATGCTGTTTGATTCCTCATCCGGCGACCGGAAAAAATCCTCATCCTTTATCTGATGAAATGATTTGTCTCCAAGCTGCTTCAGTTTCCTGAATTCTGTAATTGCATTTTCCAGATAATGTTTACCAATTGTCTGTTCCATATTATATTGAAATTTAAATTTTTGTCAATCAAGTATCTCTTTATTATTCAAACTCGCAGCTCGCAGCCCGTTGTCCATAATTAATAATTCATAATCTGTATTTGAAATCTGCAATTTGGAATTCGTAATTTGTAATTTGTAATTATCTTTTAACAGGTCTGTCTTCCCTCAGATTAAATCCCGGCAATGTCAGCGCTGTCGTATTTAGTATTTGCTCAGGTATATACTCGCCCTTCGGATCGGCATCAACTCTTATCTTTGATACTTTCTTAGTCTCGTCAAAGCTAATGAAAATATTTTTCCCTTCAACTTTGTTCAGACCATTTGCCTTATCCGTATCATAAAGAAAGTATATGCTGCTTGAATTTTCTTTCACATCGATCTGATTTATGTTATCATCGATGAATTTTATGGTTATATCATTCCCGCTTATCTGATCATACCTGTCTTTGAAGTATTCATCTTCGTTGCGTGATATCACGAATGAGGTTGTTGTATTATCGGGATTCAGCTTCCTCACATAAATTGTCTGAAGTTTATTGTTAGGCAGATCCGCGTAGATCGAGTCTCCGGTCATCTGCAGATTATCCTGCCATACGATCGGTTTGATCGCCAGTGAAACTGTTTCTTCATCCTTATAATAAATACCGACCCCGCACTTTGAAAGAAACTCAGCTCTTATGACCTCGACCTTCCCGGTCGCGATATATTGCTCCGGCTTTTTCCTGTATGCCTCCATTGTGTCACTATAAATATAAAGCGTGTCTGCGTTCTCTTCCGTCTGTATAAGTCTTGCGTTGCCTTTTAATATAGTATAATTTGTCAGCTCATAATTCTCAATGCTGCTGCCGTATATAACAGTGTTATTGTTCAGGCTTACTATTTTTACATTTCCGGATGCCAAAGATTTTTTTTCACCCGAAAAATTAGTGGCAGTATCGGCAGTGATTATTGTAGAATCGCTTTCAATGCTAACATCATTCACAGCAAATGTCTTACCCTGTCTCTTTAGGAAATCTATACTGTTTGCTTTTATTACCGCAGAGTCGGTAGTAACGATCACATTGCCTCTTGCATATGAGTCTTCGGTGTTTCTCATGTAAGTAAGTTCAGACGAAGTAATTTTATATCCGGGATTAATGATTATAACATTGCCTTTGAAAATTGCTTTTGCATCGCCAAAAGAATATACTCCATTGTCTGCGCGTACTGTCGCATTGGGGTCTTTAAGAGTTACTCCTCCTTCGCAGACTGCCCTTTTATCATCGCCAAAATAGGTTGCCTTTGAAGTAAACAGCGACAGTGTATCCTGATAAAGTTTTACATTCCCGCGCAATTCAATTCTGTTAGCGTCAATGAACTGTGTTGCCGAATTACAAAAAACCCTTACGTTTCCCTGTGTGAATTCTACGTTACCGTTCGCCTCCCTCACATTCTGCCCGTCGATGACTTTCCCTTCGAGCTGATCTGCATGCTTTAATTCTATTTTATCCTGTGCAAAGGAAGTTATTGACATAAGGACAATATATAACAGGATGTTTCCCGCAAAGACGCAGACCCGGTTAAGATTTTTTTTTTGAAATATTTTCAGAGCGCTTCTGTAATGTTTTGTTATTTTGAAAATGTTCCGCTTACTTTAAATATTTTATAATTTCTTAAATTCTGATCTGATTCAAATCCTATTCCTTCAATCGCTTCCGTAGGAGTGGTGATCCTTACAAATTCATCGGACGAGACCTTTTGTGTTTTATTTGTCCATAATAATTTCTGAGTCTTCAATTCGCTGCCTTCATAGTTAATAACCGTTATGCTGTCAAATATTTCAATGTCTTTTGTTCTGTCATCGATCTTAGCCCGCTTCCCGGTTAGTGTTGAAACTTTTTTTTCATCTTTAAAAAAATCAACTGTTGCCCCGCTGTCAATTAGTGTAAATCCCTTATTAGTATAAACCGAAATATGGCCGGCATGTAATATTGCCTTCGTCTTTCCTGAATCAGAAAATATAACAGTGGAGTTCCAGCTTTCCTGTGAAGGTGCGTCGTCAACAGTCGTATTTATCTGATCCGGTTTGAATTTATCATCGCAGGAAGATGAAAGGACAAGCATCAGTAAAAGAAATGGAAAGGAAAATCTGATCAGCAGCATTTTACAATCCTTCTTCAATAAGACGGTGCATGTGAATAATGCCAAGAGGTCTTTTATTTTTATCGCCGACTATCAGCTGTGTGATCTTATTTTTCTCCATCAGCTCCAATGCCGCGATAGCGGGCATGTCCTTTGAAATTATTTTCGGGTCGGGGTTCATTACATCCTTTGCCGCAGACGTGCTGAGCCTGTCAAAGTTTTTTTCAAGAAAGCGCCGTATATCACCGTCGGTAATAATCCCGGCGATCTTTGATCTATTTATAACGCATACGCACCCGAGCCTTTTCGAAGATATCATGAAAATAGTATCCCTTAAATTTGAATTCATTTTAACTAATGGAACATCTCCGTTTTTCACCATAAGATCTTCGACTTTTAAGAGCAGCCTCTTGCCAAGGTTTCCGCCGGGATGGACCATCGCGAAATTCTCTGAAGTAAAATCCCTTTTTTGCAGCAAAGCAATTGCAAGCGCATCTCCAAGTACAACAGCTGCGGTCGTTGATGAGGTCGGAGCAAGATTGTGCGGACATGCTTCTTCACTTACAGAAGCATTCAGTATTATATCCGAGAGCTTTGCAAGTTCAGATTCAGGATCTCCCACTATTGAGATCAGTTTGATCTTAAGATACTTGAAATTAGGAATAAGCTGCTTTATCTCTTCCGTGTCTCCGCTTTTTGAAATGACCAGAACAACATCTTCTTTCCTTACAACCCCGAGGTCGCCGTGCAGGCTGTCCGCTGTGTGAAGAAAAATGGAATATGTTCCCGTTGAATTGAAAGTCGCAACGACCTTCTGCGCTATTATCCCCGACTTCCCTATTCCAGTTACCACAACTTTTCCTTTGCATCTGTAGATCACATCTACCGCTTCGGAAAAATTTTTCTGAAATTCTTTTTCTCTGAATCTTTTTTCAAGATCGGCTATTGCTTTTTTTTCTATTGATACAACACGCCTGCCATTGGCAATGATCTTCTTTTGTCTGTCAGCTTTGCTCATTTACACACTGTATAGCATTTTAATATTTGGATATAATAATTAATATACATTTTTTAATAAATAGATTTTTAAATGATAAAAAAGAATGATGAGCTTGTTGTAAAAATCTTTGAGCTCAGTTCTGAAGGAAAAGGAGTTTCAAAACTTGATGACGGATTTGTGATCTTCTCAGAAGGGACACTTCCCGGTGATGAAGCGCTTGTACAGATAAGAAAAAAGAAGTCTAACTTTGCAGAGGCTAAGCTAATTGAGATCGTCAAAAGATCAGAGTTCCGGATCGATCCCCGCTGCAGCTACTTCGGCATCTGCGGGGGCTGCAAGATACAGAATTATGAATATTCAAAACAGCTGGAGTACAAAACAAAAGTTGTAAAAGATGCATTCGAAAGGATCGGGAAGTTTACCGGTCTTACTATTCCGGATGCATTGGGAAGTGAGGAGATTTTTTTTTACAGGAACAAAATGGAGTTTTCCTTTTCCGATGACGAATGGGTTACTCTTCCTTCAGGTCATTCGGTTGAAGATATTGAAGCCGGTAAATTTGCGCTTGGACTGCATGTCCCGAAATTTTATTCCAAGATAATTAATATCGAACAGTGTTTCCTTCAGTCGGAAATATCAAATGACATTTTAAATTTCACCCGAGATTTCTTTAAGAGCCGGAGCATTTCCGTTTATTCAACAAAGACACAGCAGGGTTTCTTAAGATTTTTAATTGTCAGACAAAGCAGGAATACCGGTGATCTCATGGTCAATATCATCACTTATGATCATGACAAAGAATTAATTGAAGAATATTCCGAAGGCCTGCAGACACGCATCCCGCAAATTACAACGATCATAAATTCAGTTTCACAAAGCAAGGCTCAGGTAGCAAGAGGAGAAAAGGAGTTTGTTATCTCGGGCAATGGATACATAAATGAAAAACTAAGGACAGGCACAGGTAAAGAATACTCTTTTAAAATTTCCCCCGCATCTTTTTTCCAGACAAATACTTTACAGGCGGAAAAACTTTTTAATGTTCTTACTGAGTTCGGAGAGTTCAGCGATTCAGATAACGTTCTTGATCTCTATTGCGGCGCGGGTTCTATTTCAATTTTTATATCGGGAATGGTAAACAAAGTTCTTGGGATCGAAATAATCGAAGATTCCATTATTGATGCGAGAAAGAATGCACAGCTGAATAATGTAGCTAATGCTGAGTTTATGGTTTCAGATATAAAAGATTTTCTGGAAAGTGAACTTTCAATTCAGGGATACAATCAATTAATACTCGATCCGCCAAGATCGGGTCTTCACCCCAAGATCTGCGATATACTTTCAGATACAAATTTTGAAAAAATAATTTATGTGAGCTGTAATCCCCACACACAGGCAAGGGATCTTCAGATAATCTGCGGTCATGGAAAATATTTAATTGATAGGGTACAGCCTGTTGATATGTTTCCGCATACTTATCACATTGAGAATGTTGTGAGTCTGGTAAACGACAAAAATTGGAACGCAAATGACACAGATTTGGCTGATTCTCGCTGATTTCTTTTACATTTTCAAGTTCATCTCAATCAGAAAATTGTTTTTAATAAGTAAGAGAGTTAATTTATTTTAAATAGAAAAGGGCAATTTTTTTAAAAAATCTCTAAGATCAGTGATAATCAGCTAAATCCGTGTCATCCGCTAGCCTTGCCCATTTCGTAGAGCGAATGCGAGCCGCGATTCAGGTAACGCCTGGCGAAGCGGGCGTTACATTTTTAAAAGTGTACTTATTTAATAGAGTTTAATAGAGTCTGAAATATTTGTCACATTACTTTTTTGAAATCAGTTAATTAATTTTACATCATGTACGAACATTATTCGGATAAACTTGCCAGCAGAAAAGTATTTCAGAAAAGAGTGCTTGGTGCGGGATCATTCGCGGTTGGGATATTCTTATTCTCTCTGATAATTGGAATGTCAGGTTATCATTTTATTGTCAGGCTAAGCTGGATCGATTCATTCATGAATGCTTCGATGATACTGGGTGGAATGGGACAGGTCTCCGAACTTCATACCGACTCCGACAAAATATTCGCGAGTCTTTATGCACTATTCAGTGGAGTTGCTTTTCTCTCAAGTGTTGCCATCTTTCTCACACCCCTCATTCACAGATTCCTGCATAAGTTTCATATGAAGCTTCCTCCTGAAGATGATCTGGAGGAATAAATTCTGTCCGGTCCAATTATTCATTCATATCTGCATATTATTTTGTATGATAATCGGCGCTAAGTTCTCACCAATCTCACAAATCCTATTGAATTATTCTAAGAGGTCGGCACATCAGTTAAACTAATCGTGGTGTATGCAGACTTAATGCCCGCCAAGATAAACAACGGCGAACCCCTCCCACCATGCGGTGAGGCGCAGGGAAGGGGCTTAGTTGTCGTTGTTTGTCTTCCGGAAAAGTTTGGATGAGCATGCCATACACTGGAAATCTGTATCACTCTATCGGCCGCGAGGAAACTCCCAATGAAACCAACATCAGATCATGGTCTTATCAGTTTCACAAAACCGACTGAATTATTATAGGCGATCATTACATCCGTTAAGTTAGTTGACATATCACCAGTCAGATCTGTATTTACATATCCTGAAATAAAAGACACCACATTATTATGAACGGACACTATGTCTGTTAAATTAATAAGTCCGTCATGATTTATATCACCGTTGTAAATACAATATTTGCTTCCTTTTAAAAACTGATTATTACCAAAAGCCTTTGACGCTGCAATTGTAAAATCATAACTCATACTTCCTGAAGTAAAAGAATTACCTGATGCACTCCATGTCTCCAAACCATTACGATGTTTGATTACAATATAATAAGGAGTGGAATTGACAGCATTGGAGAAAACGAAATTACCCGTTCCGTTTGAATCAAGAATGGACAAAGTGGAATCAACTATTGAGTAAGGTGATGATGCATGTCTCAGATAAATTCTTGCAGTATCTTTTACCATTTTGTTTGTCAACGGATTATAAAATCCCTGAATCAAAGCTTTAAGATTCATTGTAAGACTAGGACTTCCAAAGTGCATGATTAAAGTTGTCAAATTAGAACCGTCAGAAGTTCTTCCAACTGCCCATATATCTGTAGATGATATTCTTGACATACTGCTCATTGCCCCGCCTGATGGTATTGGTGCACTGACTAGATTCCATGTGGATCCATCATAGTGCACAAATTTAGAACCTGTCGACCAGATATCACTGGCCGAACCATGAACAAATCCATAACCGCCTTCGGGACTAGTTACTTCGGTCCATGTAGAGCCATTATAATGATAGAATAATGTCTGGTACCCGCCGCCTCGATTAGTTTCTCCGGAAGCCCAGATATTATCGGGTGCAATAATATCGATACTATATAAAAAATTCTCATCTGCGGGTGATTGTGGAACGGGTACAACACTCCAGCCCGAAGCGGTTTTATGAAGGACCATTGCCTGATAATAAAAACCAACACCCACACCTGTATTTCTTGAATAACCAACAGCCCATATGTCATTTGGAGACAGACCCTTCATATCAGTAATTTCATTGTGCCGTGTCTGGGATTGATTTGGAGTTGCTTCAATATTCCAGCTTGAACCATTCCAATGTGTAACCAATGTTCCTGTTGTAGGTCCGGGAGAGCCTACAGCTCTGAATCCTCCGGCATATATATCGTCAGGTCCGAACATAACAATGCTTTGTAACGAGGAACCGCCCGTGACAGTAGGTGTTGCTTCTTCGGTCCATGAAGAACCATCCCAATGTAATATCAGCATTTGGGGAGTGCCAATGACTGAATAATATCCCACCGTATAGACATTGTCTGAAGACAACCCCTTAACTGCATTTAACAGATTATACTGAACACCATGATTCGGAGAACTGATTGTTGTCCAGTTTACCCCATCCCAATGCAGGGTCAATGTAAATGACGGTTGCTCATCATAAACCCCCACAGCCCAAACGTCAGTCGAGGAAATTGCATACACTCCGTTTAAGAAATTTCGTGATGAGCCGGGATTAGGACTTGGAACTACTGTCCAGGTTTGAGAGAAGACAGAAGTATTCGCCGTTAAAAAGCTTAAGATCATTAAAACGATTAACTTAATCATGGTTTCTTTTATTAAAATTAAATAGAATGATTGCAATTCAAAATATGATTAAAGAACATAACCGGGTATGATTTGAATCATAAGAAGACATGATATATATCATAACTTTTTCAAAAACAGTTGATGATTCGATTTGAAAAGTTATACTTGAAGATCAAGATGTGAATACTGTGGTTTGTGAGCTTAATTGAGCCTTCTGAAAACAGGTAAATGCACAAATATGACTGTGAACAGTTTGTTATTTTTTAAAAAGATCATTCAATCTGTTCCGAATATAACCCGATCGAAAATATCTACAACATTCTTTCGGGGCGTGTAAAGATGAAAAAATCCAATCTAATTAATGGCGAATTGATTGGTCAGCTTGGAACCGGGGATCTGACAGGTATAGAAGATGCATTAATTGGCAATCTATACAGCAAGTCTTTCTTGCTTTTGAGAAACACTCGTTGCGTCGGTAACTAAAGATGATTTTCTAAATTACATTAATTCGGACAATGATCTACAGCTCTGGATATTTCTACAAAAAAAACCGGTCAAGTAAAATCAAACTCAGCAATGCTCCGACAAAGGACATTGACAAGCCCCACAGTAGCAGCTTCCTGAATATTACAGATTTGCTTTCCCCGGCAGGTAATACAGAAAGACATATGGCTCCCAGAATTGAGAGAGGACTTACATCTACCATGTGAGATCCCACATCAACTGCTATTATCATTTTGCTTATGTCACCGCCTCCGAATTTGCTGATCAGATCAGGGAGCAATGAAATAATTGCCGGCATTACAACACCGGAAGAGCTGCTGAAAACAGAAAAAATTCCGGACACAAAAGCCAACAGTCCGTTTATATAAGTCAAAGAAGAATTCGATGCAATGAAGGTAGCTGCAAGATCCATTCCTCCTGATCGTTCAATCATTCCTATCAATACAGTTATTCCGGTAACAAGTAATATTACTCCCCAGGGTATTTCCCGGATCACTTTTTCTGTCGGTGCAATTTTCAATAGAAACAATATTGAAGCAAGTGTAAAGGATGCGAGACCGACAGGAATATGAAAAAAGAGAACGGCAGCAAACAGCATAACTGCTGCAAACAATGTGATCCATTGTTTTGAATTCAGCAGATCATATTTATCTCCGATACTATCCGGACTTTTTTTATTTTTTCCCGAAGAATAACCTTTGAATATGAAGTAAGCAGCAGCAGCCGTGAGAGATTGAATGAAAGCTGCATATAAAAAAATTTTAGTTGTCATTAAATCCGGATCAATTCCTATCTTGCTCATCAGTCCTATGTTAATAATTCCTGTTGTAGCCACGGGTGAGAATGTACCTGCGTTTGCTCCGGTACAGATCATAATTATGATAAGCATGATATTAAGACGTTCCTTTGAAGCAAGTGTTATTGCAAAGGGAGCTACAAGTGCTGTAGCCGCAATGTTTCCCGCACCAAGTGCTGAAAGAAAAAATGCAGAACCAAAAATTATCAATGGCATTAATTGAGGTTTGCCTTTTGATATTAATATTACAAGCCCGGCAATTTTTTCAAGTGTTCCGTTTAGAAGTGATATATAAGACATGAGGGTGATCCCAACCAGCATCAGAAAAAGATCCGAAGGAAAGAGTACTGATACTTCTGAAGAACTCATGCCCTTCAGAAAAAAGCCAATGAGATATGCGAAAGCCAAAGCAAAGATACCTATGTTGAGATCATTTCTGATCGATCCAAGGATTACTATTACTGCTAAAGCCAGTATTGAAATTACTGCTACTGTCAATTATTAATTTTTTGTTTTACACAATCCAAAGCTAAAGAATTATTTTATCGAATCTCTAATTCCAAATCCATTACTTTGCCGTATAGCCTCCGTCAATTACCAGCTCACTTCCCGTAACAAATTTAGACTCATCTGAAGCCAGGTATAAAATACCATATGCAATATCAATTGGCTCACCAATATGTCCCAACGGGTGAAGTGAGTCAAGCATTTTCCTTCCGTCATCTACAGAGCCCATCTTTTCCAGATGATGTTCGACCAGTGGTGTCCATATAAACCCCGGATGAACGGAGTTGACTCTTATTTTGTATTTTGCGTAGAGCAGGGCATCTGTTTTCGTCATTAATCTTACCGCCCCTTTAGATGCGTGATAGGGCGGTATATCGGGAGCGCCGACAAGTCCGTAGATTGATGAAAGATTTATTATACTCCCTCCGCCAATCTCAATCATGTAGGGGATCACATGCTTGGTACAAAGAAAAACTCCTTTTACATTTACGTTCATTACATTGTCCCACTCTTCTACAGAAAGCTCATGTGTTGGTTTGTTTGCTCCTGTAATACCCGCATTGTTAACAAGAATATCTATTTGTCCAAATGTATGTTTAATATCTGAAACTACATTTGATACCTCGATTTCACTTGTTGTATCAAGATGCCAGTAACCTGCCTGTCCCCCGTTCAGGATTATTTCATTTACTACAGCATTTCCTTCGTCATGAAGAATATCTGTCACTGCAACATTTGCGCCTTCTTTTGCAAGCAATAAAGCTGTTGCTTTTCCTATTCCAAGTCCAGCACCGGTTATTAACGCCGTTCGGTTTTCTAATCTGTTCATAGTGTTCATTTAATTTTTAGGAGTAATTGTTTTTGAAAAATCACCTTACAAATAATTTAGTTTATATAATAAAATTATTAACAGTAGCCATATGATCCGGATAATGATCTGATATTATATATGTCATATATGAAAATTATTCAAGTCATTGCATTACATAATTTATACACATGGATTTACAGAGTCCGTGAGAATTTTTCATTACAAATTTTTCTACAATGTTTTCTGAATTTTTATATGTCGAACCTGATCTTGTATGATAACTTGCATTTACTTGTTTTCGGAAGGATCAATTAAAGCTTACAGCCATAGTATTCACATCTTTGTTCTCAAGTATATCACCCAACATTTATTAATAAATTGTGATTGACATTTACATTGCTGATGGGATGCTCTACCTTATATAAAGCGTTACAATGAAAAAATTTCAAACACCATCATGTGATAACTGTAGGGCCCGATTGGACTCAGTTTTCTGCAAGCTGTCCGATACTGAATTGACAGATCTTTCGATTCAAAAGCATTGCAATTATTTTGAAAAGGGAGAAACAATTTTTAACGAGGGCAATTTGCCTCATGGTCTGTATTGTATCAATAACGGTAGAATAAAAATATTTCAGAGCGGGTCCGACGGAAAAGAGCAGATCATCCGTCTTGTCAAGGACGGGGATATAATGGGATACCGGGCTTTGATAAGCGGAGAGGGGTATTCTGCATCTGCAGTTGCTATAGAAGATTCAAAGGTTTGCTTGATTCCGAAAAATGTTTTTTTCGAGCTGCTGACAAGCAATTCGGATATCACCACCAAAGTTATGAAACTACTTGCACACGAATTGAAAGAAGCAGAGGACAAGATTACTGAGCTGGCGCAAAAGCCTGTCATCGAAAGACTTGCAGAAGCTCTCCTCATGCTGAAGGAGTATTACGGCTATGAGAAAGATGATAATTCACTTAACATCACGGTTACCCGCGAAGAGATCGCCAATATTATCGGAACTGCAACAGAAACAACCATCCGACTCCTTTCAGATCTTAGAAAACAAGGCATCATCGAGCTTGACGGAAAGAAAATAAAAATTTTAGACAACAGTGGCCTGATAAAGCTTGCGAACCTATACGAATAGAATAAATAGATTTTCAAGACCGCGAGTTTATTCGTAAGCAGAGGTATTTGAGAATCCAATGGCGAAAATCATTATCAAGTGCCAAGAGGATCATGAAATCATTTTTCCTTACCAGAATTAAGTCCGTCTCCTCCAGTGTATATATGGTTTTGCCATAATAATCACCTGTTAAGGCATCTTCTACACCTATCAGACCCCCGGGACCTATGCAACCCAATGATTCATTTCTCTCATTAATTAGTTTTCTCATTTCAACTTTTCCTGACAGGATAAAATATACATACCTGACCCGATCATGTTCCGTATATATCAAAGAGCTCTTATTAAGTGAAATAAATTTCCTCGTAACTTCTGAAAGTTTTTTTTGAATATCAAAATCCTTCAAAAATGAATCTGAATATTTCTCGAACATGATACTTTGTTAATAATTATTTTTTCGCTAACATGGAAATCAAGTATAACAATAAAGAAAATTCTGAATATAGACCTCTGTAAGTTATCAGACATTTTTAAGAAAAATTATTATCATGATCAAATACAATATTGCAGCAGATTCTCTTTAAATATTTAAGCTAAAATTAGTAATTATGTATTAGCCGGGCTATGATATGCGTCAGAGAATTGTATGATATTTATCATAGTTTATTAAAATTATGGGTAGATTTGTGGAATGATTAATTGGATAAAGGAATCGCCAGTAATGAAAATGTCAGATAGCGATGAAGGAAGAGGGAGAAGCACATGTTGAAACTTGTAAACGAGCTGCTTAATCTTTCTAAAATAGAATCCGGCGGTGAAATCGTTGCTAATAATAATTCAACCGCATTCGTATCAGTTGTCAAACCGTGATGTTAAATACAATTGAATAATCAATTAAAGATGCCGGCGAAAGTCGCGGCATCTTTAAAAAGTTGTATAGCGGAATAATTATTTTTTTGTCTGCAAAACTTTTTCGGTAAGATACTTCACTAATGATGTCGCGTAATTTAACGCGTTCCTTGCAAGCGGATCTTCGAACAGACCTTCGGTCGGTGCTTCTCCAAAATATAATTCGCCGGAAACTATAAAAGTTATTCTTGCCTTCCCTATTGGCGGTGGCTAGTCTTGGTTTTCCCCATGGTCCTATCTGACTTACTGTTTTTAAACTTTCATTAAAAAGTCCTTCGGTCAGGGATTTAGATGTTTCATCCTCGGCATCCCATATAATTATTTTTCCTGTATGATTTATATAACGCGCACTTCCGTCTTTGTATGAAGCTAAAACAGTAAGTCCACCCTCAAGCCCGACCTCAACTATCACTGCAAGCAATTCTTTTTTATCAATCTTATAATCCAGTGAGATCAGTTTATTATAAGCCAGGATCTTAACCCTGGATTCAAGACTGTTGTCGTCAATGATTTTCTGAAGATCCTCGGCACCGGGCGAATCTGAAAATAAGATATCCCACGGATAAACATTTTTTTGTTTATTGTTTTTTCCGAAAAGACTTATGTCATCGCAAAATAATAAATTATAGATTTGATTCGTCCCGCTGTCACTGTATGGCTGATCCGGCATTTTATTATTATTAAATAAACCCATTTGACTTATTGATTGTCTTAGTTCCAGCAAACATAGTCAACAGGCTTTGATGAAAAAATACAAATGACAATTAAATACGTAGATCATGATAACTCATGCATTTGAAAATAATTTGAATCTTATAAGTTTTAACTACGTTCACCAAGATAGAAACAAAGCCATTAACTAAATCATATCGAATAAAACTTTATACAAGTTACCTTTTAAGTGTTTTTCCGTATTAATTAACAACAAATACAGCTTTATCCGTTGAATGGCTTTTAATAATTTGATTTAATAGTTAATTTCACCCGGTTCAAATTTTAAATAAAAAAAGAATTAATGACATGTCTTTTACTTTTTAGAAAGTAAAAAAGAAAGGAGTTGTATGCAAAATCAAAACGCAGAACTTGCAACCGGTTCAAAAGACAGAAACAATATCTTATGGGTAGATGATGAGATTGAATCGCTCAAGTCTAATATCATGTTCCTGAAGCAGAAAGGATATAACGTAAGTGAAGCTACCAATGGTGAAGATGGAGTTAATTTAATAAGAGCAAATGAATTTGATCTTGTTTTTCTGGATGAAATGATGACCGGCATGGGCGGTCTTCAGACATTACTTGAGATCAAGGATCTGAAACCCAGTCTCCCCGTTGTAATGGTCACAAAAAATGAAACCGAGAGTCTGATGGAAGATGCCATCGGAAATAAAATATCGGATTATCTCATAAAGCCGGTTAATCCAACGCAGCTTTTGCTTGTATGTAAAAAAATGCTTGAGTCGAAGAGACTGAAGGGAAGCCAGGTCTCAAAAGATTATATTCAGGAGTTCAATAAGATCTCGATGTCAATGATGGAAAATCCAAACTGGGAGGAATGGACAGATATTCATCTCAAGATGACTCAATGGGAGATAGAACTTGATGAGCATCCCGATCTCGGATTGAAGCAAACTATACTCGATCAGAAAAGAGATTCCAATACAGAGTTTTCAAAATATGTAGAAAAAAATTATCTCAACTGGGTTAATTCAAAAACCGATAAGCCCATTCTTTCTAATGAAGTTGTGGATAAATTTGTAATACCCGAACTGGACAGTAATAAGTCGGTTTTTCTGTTTGTCGTTGATTGTATGAGAATGGATCAATGGATGGTAATGGAAAAATATCTCTATGACTTTTTTAAAATCAGTAAGTCGTATCACTATTCAATATTACCGACAGCAACACCTTACAGCAGGAACGCGATCTTCTCGGGATTATTCCCGTCAGAGATCGAACATCATTATCCGGAACTCTGGAAAAAAAATGATGATGATGAGAACAGTAAGAATAACTATGAAAGGGAATTTCTCATAAAGCTTCTCGAAAGGAGAAGGATCAAACTGAGAAACGAAGTGAAGTATACAAAGATCATGGATTCAAATTTCGGGCGTGGGATAGAAAATAAAATAATGTCTTATTGTCAGAACCATCTTAACGCGATCGTCATAAATTTTGTTGATATGATCGCCCATTCAAGAAGTGATAATGCCATATTAAAAGAAATAGCGCCGGATGAATCAGCTTACCGTTCACTTACGGCTTCATGGTTTGAGCATTCATCATTCTTCGGAATGCTGAGACAGCTTTCAACCAGACAGGACGTTAAAATAATTATTACGACAGATCACGGCAGCATAAGATGTTTACACGGAGTGAAAGCGATGGGAGATAAGGAAACGTCAACTAACCTCAGGTATAAATGCGGGAGAAATGTCAAGTCTGACTCAAGACACGCGATCTTTGTCAGGAATCCTCAGGAATACAGGTTACCGCGAAGGAATGGTGTGGTGAATTACATTATCGCTAAGGAAGATTTTTATTTTGTATATCCTACCGATTATCATAAATATCTTAATCAGTACAACGATACATTTCAGCATGGCGGAATATCAATTGATGAAATGATCCTGCCGATAATTACTTTGGATCCTAAATAGGACTATCGGAATTTATTTCTTTGCCGCTAATCGCACTGATTTTCATTAACAAAACTAATAAATTATTAGAATTGGTTTTGAAGATCAGTTTGAGTTAGCGGCTTTTTTTTAAGCATTTTTAAAAATTTCATATTTGAGTAAAGGTAATGTGGTCATCTCAAAGTCACCCGATGAGACTGTTTCAATTGGAAGGGATTTTGCAAAAGGTTTGAAAAAAAATGACGTCATCGGATTATTCGGTGACCTCGGCTCGGGTAAGACTCGGTTTGTGAAAGGGGTTTGTTCTTATTTTAATGTGAATGATATTGTAAACAGCCCGACCTTTATTATCGTGAATGAATATAAAGGTATTGATGCAGCAGACAATTCCGGGATCAATATCAATCATTTCGATCTCTACCGGCTGAAAAATTTGAATGAACTTAAACAAACTGGGATCGAAAGCTCCGTGAATAAAGATTCTGTGTGTCTGATAGAATGGGCGGAGCTTGCGGATGAACTTTTCAAAGGCAATATGAAAAAGATCTTTTTCGAATACGGAAATAATGAGAATGAAAGGGTGATCCGCTTTTAGTTGTCTTTGGATCTTATGTATAACTCCAAATCAATTTAATTTACAAATATTGGGAATACTTTATATTGATAGTTCATCAAGGATAATTGAGTTCGGGTATTCCGATCATGAAGGATCATTATTAAAACAGCGTCTTGATATTGAAAATAATGCTGATACACTGATGTATTTCATCAGCGTATTTTTCAGGCAGAATAAATTCAGTACTGATAACATAAATTATGTCAGCATTTCAAATGGTCCCGGTTCATTTACGGGTCTGAGAATAAGTTCGGCAATAGCAAAAGCGATCTGCTATTCACTGCAGAGCACACTGATAGAGCTCTCTTCACTTGATATAATTGCAAATAAAAAAAAATCCACCGGGAGGATCATCCCATTGATCTTTTCAAATACAAGGACCAATGAGTTTTTTTACAGTGAATATGTTTTTGAAAATGAAAACTTAATCAGAATTTCAGATCATAAAACAGGTCTTTTGGAAAACATAATTAATGATAATGCTTTGTATTTGATCAATGAAAAGATCTCGGAAAACATACCGGAAGTATTCAGAAACAGGATAACTGATGTTTCTCAGTTATCAAACATAGATTCAATGCATGAACTAACTATAAAACAAATTGACAGAAATGAATTTTCGGATTACAGAACATCCGAACCATTTTACTTAAAGGAGTTTGTTCCCAATAATTGATTTTATTTTGCTGTTAATGTTATTTATTTTGTATTACAAAACAAATTATGGCCTGGTTTAAAAGATCCAAGGAGAATATCACAACAGAAACCCAAACGAAGGACGTTCCTGACGGAACGTGGATCAAATGTCCCGAGTGCAATGAAATGATGCATAAGAAGCAATGGGAGTCTAACTTTTATATGTGCACAAAGTGCGCTCATCATTTCAGGATTGGAAGCGAAGAATACATTAACATAATTCTTGATGAAGGTTCTTTCAAAGAGATGGATAAAAAGATCCGCTCTATAGACCCGCTGACTTTTACTGATACAAAGCCCTATAAGAAACGTCTTGAAGAGACAATGCAAAGTACTGAACTTTATGACGCGATTAGAACCGGTACAGGAAAGATCAATGATATTGATGTAGTGTTTGCCTGTATGGATTTCAGCTTTATCGGCGGCAGCATGGGAAGTGTTGTAGGAGAAAAAATCAGCAGGGCTATAGACAAAGCAATTAAATCGAAGTTCCCTTTGATAATTATTTCTTCAAGCGGAGGAGCGAGGATGATGGAAGGAGCTATCTCACTGATGCAGCTTGCTAAGACAAGTTCAAAGCTCGCGAAGCTTGACGATGAAAAGATCCCGTACATTTCTATTTTGACAAATCCCACTACCGGGGGTGCGACTGCTTCATTTTCAATGCTCGGTGATCTTAACATATCGGAACCGAACGCACTGATAGCATTCGCAGGACCGCGCGTAGTTAAACAGGCTACAGGAAAAGATCTTCCTCCGGGTTTTCAGCGAGCGGAGTTTTTACTGGAGCATGGCTTTATCGATTTCATTGTCAGCCGCAAAGACCTCAAGGATAAACTTTCACAGGTACTAAATCTAATTTTAACTTAATGAAAGTTATAAAAGAGATCTCTTCCATTCAGGACATTTCAGATTATTACAAATGTATCGGTAAGAAAGTGGCTCTTGTTCCTACAATGGGATTTCTCCATGAAGGACATATTTCCCTGATGCTGAAGGCGAAGGATGAGAATGATATTGTAGTTGTAAGCATCTTTGTTAATCCTACTCAGTTTGGTCCGGGTGAAGATTTTGATAAGTATCCGAGAGACATCACAAGAGATTATCACATTTGTGATAAAGCCGGAGTTGATTATATATTCAATCCCGATCTTGAAGAGATGTATAAAAAAAATAGTTATACAATTGTAAGTGTATCCGGCATTACCGAAAAGCTTGAAGGAAAGATCCGTCCCGGACATTTTGCAGGTGTGGCAACAGTTGTTACAAAATTACTTAATGCGGTCAAGCCCGATAAATTATATTTAGGACAGAAGGATGCACAGCAGAATGTTGTCATCAAGAAAATGATCGAAGATCTTAACATTGATACTCAGGTTGTTATCTGCAAAACTCTTAGAGAAGAAAACGGATTGGCTAAGAGCTCGAGAAATGCTTATCTTAGTGAAGATGAAAGAAAGAAAGCCGGTGTATTGAATTTTATTCTTAAAGAAGGTAAGAAATTAATTCTTGAACAGAATTTTTCAGATCCTGCTCTTATAAAAAAACACATCACGAATATATTAAAGGAAAAGGCTCCTGAATTTGAACTTCAGTATTATGAGATAACGGATAATATTGAACTTGATCTGGTAAAAAACTTAAGTGAATATGACGATGACATATTGATATCTCTTGCCGCAAAGTCAGGCACAACAAGACTTATCGATAATATAATTTTCAAAAAAGATTAATTCACCCAAGTAAGACTTTCCGAAATCCTATATTAAAGAATTCTGAATGAATAAAAAGCTAGCAACAGTGATTATGGCTGCCGGCAAAGGCAAGCGAATGAATAACTCAGCCAAATCCAAGGTCATGCATGAACTCAACGGAAAGCCGCTTATACAATATGTTATTGAACTTGCTTTAAAAATTAATTCTGAAATCATTATTCCGATCGTCGGGCATCAGAAACAAAGTGTGATAGATTTCCTGAATAAAACATTTCCGGATGATCCCGGGAAAATAGAATTCGCACATCAGGATGAACAGCTCGGTACAGGTCACGCTGTAATGCAGACAAGAAAGCTGCTGGAAAATTTTGAAGGCAACATTCTGATCCTATCAGGCGATGTCCCGCTGCTCAC